>CAZERV010000029.1:0-4663 GCA_964514815.1 uncultured Spirochaetaceae bacterium
CGACCTGCGGGCATCTACGACCTGCGGGCATCTACGACCTGCGGGCATCTACGACCTGCGGGCATCTACGACCTGCGGGCATCTACGAATTACATCCGCAACCGAAGTTCTTAAAGCAAAAGTCCAACACAGGATAGATTCGGACGCTGGACTTGATTATTTTTTGCGCTGAACACGCAAGATTTTAAAGGTAATAGCATAAAACACTGTAGAAACCTGGAAAAATAGACGCCTTGCTTCTATTTTTTACGGATTTCCGCGCAGATCGGGCTTGAAAACGGGTCCTGGGCGTCAGTTTTTCCAAAAAAAATGGAAAAATAAATCCGTGCGTCTATTTTTCCAAAATTCCCCAATGCAGCACTATACGTATAATTTTCTCAAGGCTGCTCTATTAGGGAGCTCTACTTGAGAAGCACTTCTTATTGATACCAGAGGAGTCCGGTTATGGCATCGGTCGCGGAAAGTGCCCCTTAAAACGGACCAGGTATCCTCGCAAGCCCCGGGCAAACCTTACCGGGGTTCGAATATACTCGGCCCCATTGTCTCAAAACTCCCGGTTTTGTTATTGAATGTGTGAGAGAATTGGATGAGCGTTTAAGGGGCAACTTATTCCCGGAATCACCGGCAAGTTTCACCTTTACGGGGAGGGATTTTTTATTCAAATTTGTAAACTGATTTCTGAAAAATGCCGTTACTTTCACCATTTTTGTTTTTCAATCTTGAGTTACTTTTTATCTTTTCTCGCCTTTAAGGGCCTAAAAACCTCTTAAGGAGGTGAATTTTGAGTTACTTTTCGATGGTATGCTATTTAATTACTTATGGTTAATAGAATTAGAATGTTGAACGGGCTTAAATGGTTAGTAGCCCAGCCTAGAACGATTTTATCATATCAAATGGGCTATATGTGCGTCTACCCAGTTAAAAGACGAAAAAAAATCCATTTGTCTGTAAGTCGCTATTATGTGTGGATTTATAATTTATGCGTCATTACTGCTGGATCCCCCATTTTGCTTTACTGGGCGATAAAGAGGATGTTCAGGAAATCGCAGCTGCCGTTCTAAAGATCCAGGAACAATCAGCGGAACTGCAGAAATCCTGAGCTGGCCTTACCTCCAAGACGGGATTATCCATCCAGGGCTCTGTACAGGAGCAGAGGAGCCGTTAACGCTCTTCCCAGGTTTCTGAAATAATTCTATAATTTTATCAGGAGAATACAAATATAGGAATGTTTAAAATTCAAGTAAGAATAGCAAATCCAGCCGATCCTGATAAATTCTTTGAGGAATATTTCCGGATTGAGACAGGTGCACTATATACCTCTATCCCGGAAAACAGATTGCAAACAATAGGGTTAGAGCCAATAAGCAGCCGGAACTTGATTTTGGCCGACGGCAGGCATGATAAAAGGCTTTTTGGGGAAGCCCTTTTTACAAATGACATGCCCACTCATTTTTACTCCTATGGGCTCGCTGTATTTACTGGGAGCCACAGCACTGGAAAATTTTGGTGTTGATGTTGATCCAACCACAAAGAAATTAAAATCTATATTTGGAATAATCGGTGGATTCCTTTCTTCAAAAAGGTAAATCCGTTTGAGTAATATTGAATCAGGCATTTAGAAGTTAATTTTCAGAGATAGACTGATTTCTTGTATTTTCAATCCATGCTTTATGATAAAACCGTTCACTCCTGATTGATAGTAACTCGACATAATTATTGCAAAATCATATGGAGACTATTATGATCGATAGTCTGCCAAAGCTCTTAAAACCGAAATCTCTGAATATGTCCAAACTATTCCTGGTAATATTTTTACCCGTAACGGTTCTGATTGCCGTTATCTCAGCACTCCTGTTTTATTCACAAAGCAATAGCCAAAGGCTTATAACTGAAAGCCATGAGCGGGACTCGATTGATTTTAATAGGAATGAATTAATAGGAGGACTCGATTCAGTTGTTTCTGATCTTATGATTCTGTCGGAGAACCAACATATTCAGAAGTTCCTTGAAACTAAGAGAAAAGACTATTTAAGAGAAATAGAAAAAGATTTTTTATCCTTCTGCAGAAGAAAAAAGTGTTATGATCAGATACGCTTTCTGGACGAAAAAGGAGATGAAATTGTAAGAGTTAATTTCAATTCGGGCAACTCGTATATTGCACCTGAAAGTCAGCTTCAAAATAAGAGTAAGCGTTATTATTTTAATGACACTTTTACACTTGAGGCGGGCGAAGTCTTCGTATCGCCTTTTGATTTGAATATTGAACATGGAAAGCTCGAAAAACCATTAAAGCCGATGATCCGCTTTGGCGCCCCGATCTTCGACAAAAACGGGCAAAGACGAGGAGTCGTTCTGCTCAATTATTTGGGTGCAAGATTGATTGCCGGAATTACCAGATTAACCGATGAATATCAAAGGCAAATTGTGCTTCTTAACTCTGAAGGCTTCTGGCTTAAGGGCTTTAAACCTGAAGACGAATGGGGTTTCATGTATGAAAACGGAAAAGATCGGAAATTCGGAAAAGTATTCCCGGATGCCTGGGGAAAAATATCCGAAACGAAATCCGGACAATTCCATGCTCCTGAGGGCCTGTTTACCTATGCAACTATTTATCCTCTTAAAGAGGCCCAAAGATCAAGTACCGGTTCCGGTCGTGCATTTGAACCCAGCGCGTCACAGCTCTCCGGACAGGCATATAATTGGAAAATTGTAGCCTGGCTCTCTCCGGATCTGCTCAATTACGAGCGCTGGAGAATATTGAGATTTCTCCTCCTGTTTGCTCTATCTGTGTTAATAGTAATTGCCATCGGGTCGTGGTTTCTTGCCAAAGCGAACTTGCGGCGCAAATATGCAGAGCAAGCTCTGCTGGAATCTCACAACGCTTTGGAGTTACGCGTAAAAGAGCGGACTACCGAGCTGAACAGAGCGAATGATCTGTTAAAGCAGGAGGTGAAGGAGCATAAGCAGGTTGAAGAGGAACTGGCCAGGGAGCGTGACAGCCTGGAACGTAAAGTGGAAAAACGAACCCGGGAACTGCGCGATTCAATCAAGCAGATCGAAGAAACAAACCAGCGCCTTCAGGAGGCAACCCG
This sequence comes from uncultured Spirochaetaceae bacterium, assembly GCA_964514815.1. Classification (GTDB taxonomy): domain Bacteria; phylum Spirochaetota; class Spirochaetia; order SZUA-6; family DRHE01; genus CAZERV01. Next base: position 3,093 of record CAZERV010000029.1, read on the forward strand.
GGCCAAAAGCACTTTTCTTTCCAACATATCTCATGAAATTCGCACGCCCATGAACGCCATCCTGGGCTTTTCCCAACTCATGCAGCGAGATCAAGGACTGAATGCCGATCAACGTGAGAACCTTAAAGTGATCAATCGCAGCGGTGAGCACCTGATCGATTTGATCAACGATGTGCTGGAAATCTCGAAAATCGAAGCCGGCCGCACTATGCTTAATACAGGAAGTTTCGACCTGCATACTCTCCTCGCTGACCTGGAACTGATGTTTCGTGGGCGCATTGAGACAAAAAACCTGCAGTTTGAGGTCGAGAGGACAGACGAGGCGCCTCGCTATGTGAAAACGGACAAGATTAAGCTGCGCCGGATTCTTATCAATTTGCTGGGCAATGCCGTCAAGTTCACGGAAGAAGGAGGCATTACGCTTCGGGTCGCTGTCAAGAGGGAGCCTCCCGAAGTTATTCGCTTGCTGATAGAAGTTGAAGACACCGGACTGGGGATTTCAGAGGAGGAAAAAGATAAGTTGTTTGGCTATTTCGAACAAACGAAAAGCGGAATGGCCTCCCAGGGCGGCACGGGCCTCGGTTTAGCCATTAGCAGGGAGTTCGTTCGTCTTATGGGTGGGGACATCACAGTCAACAGCCGGGTCGGCGTTGGGAGCATTTTTTCTTTCCATATCTGCATCGAAGAAGGCAACGCGGATGATATCGAAGAGAAAAGGCGGGAAAAAAGAGTGGTTGGACTGCGGCCGGGCCAACCCCGGCACCGCATTCTCGTGGTTGACGACAAAGGCTCAAACCGGAAACTGCTTCATAAGTTGATCGCTCCCATCGGTTTCGATGTAAGGGAAGCAGCCAATGGCAGGGTAGCAATAGATGTATTCAACGAATGGCGCCCTCATCTGATCCTGATGGATATGTTTATGCCTGTCATGAACGGATACGAAGCAGTGAAACAGATCAGATCGACAACCAAAGGTAAAGCCGTTATCATTATTGCGGTGACGGCCAGTGCCTTCGAAGAGGACAGGAAGACCGTCCTGTCTTCCGGAGTTGATGATTTTGTGCGAAAGCCTTTCAAGGAAAGTGAATTGTTCGCCAGGATAGGAGAGCACCTGGGTGTTGAATACGAGTATGATGACGCCGATACATCAGGCGCCGAATCCGGCGAAGGCGCTGAATCGGTTTTGCCGGCGCGCGAATCACTGGCTGGATTACCCGCCGGCCTGGTGAACCAGATGAGCGAGGCCACCATCAATGGTGACCTGGATATACTCAATAAGCTGATCGACCAGGTATCCGATCTTGATTCACAAACAGCGGGCGCCCTGCGATATCTTGCTAACCGTTACGAATACGAGCAGTTATCCGAACTGTTCGAGCCTGGAGGCGCCGGATAATGAAATCACAAGGCAATATTCTTGTTGTGGATGATAAACCCGCAAACCTGAGACTGTTGACCCAGATGCTCAAGGAACTGGGATATAAAGTCAGGCCGGTTCCGAATGGCAGGCTGGCCCTGAAGGCGGCGCTGATGACTACATAACAAAACCATTTAAATCCGCCATTCTCAAG
>CAZERV010000029.1:4763-28823 GCA_964514815.1 uncultured Spirochaetaceae bacterium
TGATGACTACATAACAAAACCATTTAAATCCGCCATTCTCAAGGCAAAAGTAAATGCCTGTCTTGATAAAAAACGCTTTCGCGATAGGGAGCGAGAATTATACGAAAGACTCAAGCTCAACTATGAAAAGCTGCAACGAGCGGAACAGGATCGCGACGGCTTATTCAGCATGATCGTTCACGACCTCAACAACCCACTGGCGGGTATATTGGGGAACTCAGAGTTCTTGCTCAGGAATGCGGATAAGGACAGCATTGATAGAGACAAGATTTTCGCAGGCCTTCGGAAAATCTGTAATTTAGCAAATAAAATGACCTCGCTTGTAAGAGAAATCCTTGATGTATCTAAGATGGAAGCCGGTAAAATGCCGGTCTCTCTGGCGGCTGTGAATGCGGTGGCTCTCGTCAGGGATCTCTCTGAAAGGTTCCGGATTCAATCGGAAATGTCGGGAGTACGGATTTCTTTTCTTTCCGAAATCGATAATGGGATGGTTATGGCTGACAAGGAGATACTATTCAGGGTTCTGCAAAACCTTCTCGGCAACGCTATCAAACATACACCAAGAGAGACCAATGTAACATGTTCTGTTATAAAGCAGGAAAACGATATCATTCTCAGCGTAGCGGATAACGGACCGGGAATAGCCGAGGAATACAGGGATAAGATTTTTGAAAAGTTTTTCCAGGTGAATGGAAGAGGAGGGGGAAAGAAGTATGGGATAGGTCTCGGCCTGGCATTCTGTAAGATGGCGATAGAAGCCCAGAACGGTCGAATCTGGGTTGAAAGCAAAGAGGGAGAGGGAGCGTGTTTCAAAGTCTCCCTGAAGGCGTATGGTACCTGAAATAAAAGCAGGAGGGATATAAAATTTCAACAATTGAAGCGAATCACAAAAAGCGAGCCCTGACAGTTAAGCTGAAGTGCTGCTGTTTCTGAGCCTCTTAGTGGCAGAGGCGTTTATCGCGGTGGTATTGATTCAGTATAACAATTTACAATAAACGAATGAACAGTACCTGGATATTCCCGGTGTCACGAATGAAGAGAGAGCGAAGATCGGGATTATCAGGGACACCATGGAGGAATATCACGGGGCCTTGAGAACGGCTAAAAATCTCTTTGCTGAAGGAAAAACAATAACGGAAGTAGACGGGGTCATTAAAATTGACGATACACCGGCGATAGAGGCCTTTGCCTGGCTGGATGAAAACAAGGATACCCTTATTCAGCGGGGAAATGAAGAGATTAACAATACGATCAGCCGGATTATCGTAATGGTAACGAAAGAGATAACAGAAGGAGATCTCACCAAAGAAGTAGCAGCGGGCTCTATGGATGAAATCGGAGTATTAGCTTCGACCTTGAACCATATGAGAGAGAATTGGCTTAGTATTGTCACTGAAGTCAATGCCGCAGCGGACAACGTGGCCTCAGGAAGCCAGCAGCTAAGCTCCACATCCCAGGTTCTCTCCCAGGGATCCACCGAGCAGGCCGCTTCTGCCGAACAGATCTTTTCTTCCATGGAAGAGATGGCTGCCAACATAAAGCAGAACGCGGATAACTCACTCCAGACGGAAAAGATCGCCAACCAGGTATCCCAGGACGCCCGGGAAAGCGGGAAGGCGGTTAATGAGGCAGTCAATGCAATGAATGAAATAGCCGATAAAATATCAATTATCGAGGAGATCGCCCGCCAGACTAACCTGCTGGCCTTGAATGCCGCAATTGAGGCTGCCCGGGCGGGGGAGCACGGCAAGGGCTTTGCCGTCGTTGCCTCGGAAGTGCGGAAACTGGCCGAACGCAGCCAGTCGGCCGCGGCCGAGATCGGTGAGCTTTCCTCCACTACGGTGGATGTAGCGACCAAGTCCGGCGAAAGGCTGCAAACTCTTGTTCCTGACATCGAAAAGACGGCCGAGCTGGTTCAGGAGATAAGCGCTTCCAGCTCCGAACAGAATTCAGGCGTTGATCAGATCAACAAAGCGATTGCCCAACTGGACCAGGTGATTCAGCAGAACGCATCCGCATCGGAAGAGCTGGCTTCAACCTCGGAAGAGCTGGCCGGCCAGTCTGAACAGCTTCAGACGACGATGCAGTTCTTTAAGACCAATGGACGAAAAAAGAAAGAGCCGGCACTCCTTCCCGAAAAGAAGCTGGAAATTTTCTCAACAGCCAAAACAGTTTCAGCTGTTAATCTCCAACGCTGATTTCATCCGCAACCTAAGTTTTTATAGCCAAAGTCCAAAAAAATAGGTTTGGGCGCTGGACTTTATTATATTTTTTGCGCGTTCAGCGCAAAAAATTCAAAGGAATAGCATAGAAACGGTTGATCGGGTAATGCCAGGATATGAGCCGGCTAAATATATTTAGCAATGGTGGACAGTAACAGGTCCTGATCCAGGGGGTTGGTTAAATAATCATCGCAGCCGGCCTCGAGGCATTTTTTTTCATCACCCCGCATGGCGGCGGCCGTCAGGGCGATAATGGGCATTCTCCTCCTCTTTTCCCGCGTTTCGATACGCCGAATCACACGTGTAGTCTCAAGCCCGCCTAGATAGGGCATCTGCACATCCATCAATATCAGGCTTATTGTAGGGTCGGTTTTGTATCTGGAAACAGCGCCCCTCCCGTCTTCGGCCATAAGGACGATGTATCCCTGCTTATGTAAGATGCTCTGAACCAGTTTCCGGTTAAACTGGTCGTCTTCGGCTACCAGAACGGTATGGGCTCTCTTGGTTCTATTGAAGGTTTCTTGTCCCTTCTTTATTGATTCCGATACTTTCGCGGGTTTATAAGGAATACAAAAATAAAAAGTCGAGCCCTTTCCTCTTTGAGATTATACCTCTATTTGCCCGCCCATTAATTCGACCAGCTTTTTTGTAATCGTAAGACCAAGACCGGTGCCCCCATATTTCCTGGTTGTGCCGGTCCTCGCCTGCCGGAAAGGCTCAAATATCTTTTTTTGTTCTTTTGGAGATATCCCGATTCCGGTGTCTCTTACATGTCTGAGTTTAAAGGAATTTGTATTTCCGGTGTTTTTCTGCCAATAAGCTTTTCGGTCCGCTTCCGCTTTGCCGGAGGCAAGACCAGGCTCTGTATTACCAGGCACTCTCTATTCTCATCTAACAGATATACCGCTGCTTCACAAGCGGAAAATATCTTTCGTATCTCCTGCGCCAGCAGCCGGATGACATCTTGCACGCTCTCGCCCCGGTTGACCGCGTTATTCAAGGTATTGAGGAGGGTAAGATCCTCATTATCCGCCGGAATCGCTCTTCGCGTTCGGCAATTAAAGTAAAATACTCCGCAATTCCATCCTTATAAGGATAAACCCGCACTTCATACCAATTCTTATAAGGCTGCGCATCGAAGCAGGTCTCGAAGGTAACCGCTTCCCTATTTTTTAGCGCCGAGGTGTATTTCTCTTCGTAAATCGAGCCCCTGGCCTCCGGGAAGGCCTCGAAAAGCTTTCCCCCCAGCACCTCTTCGGCTTTTCGACCCAGTAACCGCTCCGCTGCCCCATTGAAACAGGTTACAACCAGTTCATTATCCAGGGTAATAAAGCCGTCGCCGATGTTGTCCAGGACATCGGCCAGCCGCTTATTCATTTCCTCGAGGGATTTCTCTGTTCGCTTCCGCCGGCCAATATCGCGGGCGATGCTGAGTACGGCGGGCTTGCCGCGATATTCGATGATCCGGCTGCTCAACTCAATAGGAATGGTTGTGCCATCCCGCCCGACGTGTTCTGTCTCGAGAAAACAAAACACTTTCTGCCGCATCTCCCCGGTTCGTTTGCCTACCAGGTGAGCATATTCCTATGAAAACGGCATCGCTTAAGCTGTCAAACAGGAATTTGTAATAGCTTTCCTGCTCAGGCATTTCATCCTCCTCCCGGTTGATGAATCGACCCGTTTAAAAGGATATAAAATTGAACGCTGGATTTCGCTTTCCGGTTGTTAAGCTTTGGCGCTCTTCTCCTTCAATGCGCCGAGCTCCTCGCTGGAGAATATTTTGTCAATATCCAGGATCATGATGAACCGATCGTTTCGTTTGCCGATCGCTTTGATAAAGTCCACCCTTATATGGGTCCCGATTTTAGGGACCGCTTCGGTCTGGTCCGCCTCCAGTTCAACCACCTCTTCCACGGAATCGGTCAGGGTCCCTACTATTGACCTCTCATCGTTCAGGTCGATCTCCAGGACAATGATGCAGGTGTCGATGGATTTTTCTGTCCTGGTCATCCCGAACCTCAGCCTTAAGTCAACCACCGGCACCGCGCTGCCCCTGACATTGATGATGCCGCACATATAAGCGGGCATCTTGGGGACCCTGGTGATACCGGGGACCTCCAGGATCTCCTGCACGCTGGTAACGTCTACGGCATATTCTTCCCTATCCAACTGGAAGGTTAAATACTGCACGCTCTTAGTAATCTCGGCTACCGCCATCTTATTGCCCCCTTTCTTGTTTGTAGGAGAACGGATATGCTCCCCGTTCCTAAAACTCCTCAAACTCGGTGTCTTTTTCGTCTCCTTTGCTTTTCACCGCCGGCTTGATTCCCACCGACTCCTTTTCTTTGGCTTTGCCGGCAACCGCTTTGCCGGCTATATTATGAGCCACGGAAATCTTACGATCGATTTCAGGCTTTGGTTTAGCCTCCAATAACCTGACGGTCTCCCTTTTCGCCGCACCATCGGTCTTGAAGAACTCTATCGTAGACTGAAGCTGCTCGGACTGTCCTGCCAGCTCCTCGGAGGTGGAAGCCATCTCCTCGGCAGCCGAGGCGTTCTGCTGGATCACCTGGTCGAGCTGCACAATGGCCTTGCTGATCTGGTCCGCCCCTGAGTTCTGCTCGGCGCTGGCCGCGGTGATCTCCTGCACCAGCTCGGCGGTCTTTTGAATGTCCGGCACCAGCCTGGTAAGCATCTCTCCAGCCTTCTCGGCCACCTCCACACTGGAGGAGGAAAGCTCGCCTATCTCCCCGGCCGCCGTCTGGCTGCGCTCGGCCAGCTTCCTAACCTCAGAAGCCACCACGGCAAAGCCCCTGCCGTGCTCCCCGGCCCGGGCCGCTTCAATAGCCGCATTCAGGGCCAGCAGGTTGGTCTGCCGGGCTATCTCCTCGATAATGGAGATCTTCTTGGCAATATCATTCATGGCATTGACCGCTTCGGTCACGGCCTGGCCGCCCTCCTGCGCGTCCTGGGACGCCTTCTGGGAGATCTTCTCGGTTTGCAGGGCATTGTCGGAGTTCTGTTTAATATTGGAGGTCATCTGCTCCATGGAAGAGGAGACCTCTTCGGCTGCCGCGGCCTGTTCGGTGGCCCCCTGGGACATCTGCTGGGCTGTAGAGCTCAATTCTTGACTGCCGGAAGTTACATTATCTGACGCGTTTGAGACGCCGGCTATGACCTCTGTCAGCTTCTCAACCATATTCTTCATGGCAGCGAGAAGCTGGCCCGTTTCATCCTTTCCCCTGGCCTCGATAGTAACGGTAAGATCTCCTTCGGCCAGGGAATTGGCCGCCCGGACCGCTTCTTTTAACGGCCGGGTGATGATGCGGGCGATGATCATTCCCAACAGGATCGATAAAATTAAGCCGATGGCGACTCCTCCAATGGTGCTGGATAAGGCGGTGGTTGAGGCTGTAGATAAAATTTTCTTGCCCCCGTCCTCGACTCCTCCCACTATCTCCATCATCTCTATGCCGATTTCATCGGCCTCATGATCCGCTTCTTCTATGCTGGCGCTTAACCCGGCAATCTTCTGCTGCAGCTCAATGAACCTGGCCGCAGTTACCTGAAACTCCTCGTTATGGATTCGATCCAGCTCGACAACGATCTTTCTCAGATCTGGAACATTGACCGCTATAATCCGTCCCTCCCTGGTCACGGCGCCGTTTAAGAGGGCCTCGATCCAACCGTCAAACTCAACGATAGTTTCGGCATATTCCCTCTCGATCTCCGGCTGCGCATCCGCCTCAAAGCTCTGGGCGTACTCTTCTATGGCTATCCTGCTCATGGCAATGGTGGTTTTTATCTCCATGGACATATCGGCCCAGGAGCTTTCGGTGCTCAAAATTTCAGCGGCGGAGACGCCTGCTCTTATTCTCTGCTGTATTCGATCCTTGATTTTATCTTCCATCTGTTCGGCCTGCTCGATAATCCCGTCGAAATCGGCTTCAAACTTCCTCATGGTCTCTTCCAGCAGAGTATTAACACCGAAGCCTTCGATCTTTAGTTCATAGATTATTTTCATCCGCGGTTGAAACTCATCGTTGTGGAATTTGTCTGACTCATTCACGATGTCTCTTAAGACCTGATCTTTAGTGGCATAGATAATACCCTCTTCTGTCTCCGCTCCGCTCAAAATGGCTTCGGCAAAGGTGTCGAAGTGCCGGACAAAGGACTCGTGCTCTTCCCAGACCTCATCCAATACTGGCTTATCTTCAGCAGCAAGAAGCTCCATAATCATCTGCATGTCTGAACGGACCGCCAGCTTCATCTCCATGGCCGCATCCACCAGGGGCGCCGCCTCCTTCATCTCCGTGATGCTGCGGATCACCACCAAGCCGACCAGGGCGAATATAGCCGTCACCAGTAGAAAACCGGCGATTATCTTGGTGCCGATTTTAAGATTTTTGAATCCCATAAAATTGCCTCCTGTTTCTGTTTATTTTTTCCCCAGGGAGGCACCACCTCCCCTAGATAATGGTTGCTTCTTGGCTTCTTAAACCTCCATATAAACAGTGATACAATTCCCCCTATCCTTAAACTCTATCCTTTCGGATAGAGTATTAACAATAGCATACCCTCTTCGCTTTATATGTTTAAAGTCTTCAGGCAAACTCATATCCAGGTTGTTAAAATCAAAGCCGCTGCCCTCATCTTTAACCTGGATTTTGAAGCTGCTCCCCCGCAGATGCTCCAGGCGAAAGTTGACCAGGCGATTACAGTCATTCTTATTGCCGTGAACTATCGCGTTATTCAGCAGTTCCCTTGCCACCAGCAATAGATTGTGGGGTTGATGAATTTCATACTCAAAAAGAAGATGTTCCAGTATATGGATCAGAAGATCCACCAGGGTCAGGTCGGAGGAGAACTCAATGCTCAGAGACCGGTCATTCTTTTCAATGTGGAGCATGGAAATATATATGCAAGAAATGTGCCAGACCTGGTTTTATGGATTAATTCTTTAAATAACAAGAAGATATTCCATTCAAAGGTCTCGAATCTACCGTGAAAAAGCTTAACCTAAATTAATCTTCATTAACTTTGGTTAATGCTTTGTAACTTAACGATCAACCACGGGACTTCTTTAAACGTTTGTTCAGGGCCGGCGGTGAGATGCCCAGCAGTCTGGCCGCCTCTGCCTGGTTGCCGCCCGCCCGGATCATGGCCTTCTCGATCAGGCTCTCTATGGCCTGCTGTATGGTGGGGAATCTATCGGTAACGAATTCTTCACCCGCGACTGGAACCGCAGATACATTATTCTCTCCGATTGCCTCTTTAAATATTTGCAGGGACAGGGCGCCCGATTCAGGTTGGCTCAGCGCATCATAAATCAATGACTTCAATTCCCGGACATTACCGGGAAAGGAATAGGTTTTGAGAAAGGCAGGCAGCTCAGGAGGAATTTTGGGCATCGTTTTACCCAGCTCCTGAGCGGCCCGTTCGAGAAAGTGAGCTAATAGCCGCGGTAAGTCATCAAAGCGCTCTCTTAAGGGCGGAACATGTACATGATGGGTGTTTAGCCGGTAATAGAGGTCCTTTCGAAACCTGCCCTCGCTCATCTCCGTGTTCAGATCTTTATTGGTGCTCACGATGATCCGGGTATCCGTTCTTTTGGCCAGATCCGAGCCCAGGGGGTAATACTGGCCTGTTTCCAGCAGCCGGAGCAGCTTTACCTGGGAGGCCGTATTCAAATCGCCGATTTCATCCAGGAAGAGGGTGCCCGCGGAAGCGCTTTCAATCAGTCCCTTTCTTCCCTGGTCCGCGCCGGTATAGGCCCCTTTCAGGTGGCCAAAAAGGGTATCGGTAAACATACCGTCGTCCAGGCCGGCAATATTAACCGATACAAACTTTCCCTCCCGCCCGCTGATCGTGTGGAGGGCTTCGGCAACCAGCTCCTTGCCCACCCCCGTCTCCCCGGTGATCAGCACGGTCTGCGGGGTTCGGGCAATTGACTCCACATACATCAGCAGGGAACGCACCCTGGGATTATTTGTAACGATCGATTTAAAAGCCTCCGGCTGCTCTAACTCCCGGTTGATCAGGTGCTTCCGCAAGGATTTATTTTCCCGCTTAAGCTCCCTGATCTCAATCGCCCTGCTTACGGTGGCCTGCAGCTTTTTCTCTTCGATGGTCTTTACCAGGTAATCGAATACGCCCATTTTCATGCATTCAACGGCAACGGCAACTTCGGTAATTCCGGTAATTATAATCACGGGAATATCGGGGTACTCCCGGCGAATTTCCGGCAGTAATTCCTGTCCGGAAATATGGGGCATATTCAGATCGAGCAGCAGGACATCGACAGCCCGGGAGGAAAGTATCTTCATTACCTGCCGGCCGTCCCGGCAGGTAACAATATTGTTTATCCCGTTGGACTCCAGAGCACCGCTCAAGCTCAGCAGGATATAGGGCTCATCATCGACGATTAACACCGGATCAGGTGGAAATAGATTTTGAGGCATTTTAACCTTCCGCTCCGGAATATTTTAGAGGAAGAGCTACAATTGCTTTAGTGCCCTTCTCCGGTTGGGAAAAATAATTCAAGCTCCCGCCATGCTCCTCTATGATGGCGGAGGAAACTGAAAGGCCAAGCCCGGATCCTCCGGTATCTCTCCTGGTGGTAAAAAAGGGGTCCTTTATTTTAAGAATAGATTCCGGAGGGATGCCGACTCCTTCATCCCGGACTTCCAGAACAATCTCTCTGTTCTTTTTATCGTAACGCGTGGCTACAAATATACCCCTTTCCACCTCGGGAAGGGCCTGGCAGGCGTTTTGAAGTAAATTAATTACCACCTGTTCCAGCCTCTGGAAATTGCCCTTAATCGCCGGAAGGTCAGGGGTTAATTCCATTTTGAAGTTCCTGGTAGAATTTTTGATCATATTGGAAACCAGGGTTAAAGCGGAATTTACCACTATGTTTAGATTCACCATGTTATTCAGCTCCGGGGAATCCTGGCGGGAGAATTCCTTTAAATCGCCCACAATGGCATTAATCCTGCCTGCGCTTTCCAGTATTCCCGAAAGATAATCCGGAACAGCATCGCGCATCCTTGAGTAGCTTATCCCTCCCAGGAGAAAATCTCCATTTTCTCTGTAATAGGCTTCCAGAATCAGCTTCATATCTTCCCAGGCTTTTTTTAAGATCTGCCCGCTCAGCATAATGGCCTGGTTAGGATTGTTTATCTCGTGGGCCACCCCGGCAACCAGCACACCCAGGGAAGCCAGCTTATCGGCCTGAATAAGCTGCTTCTGCTGCCGGGCAGCCTGTTCTTCGGCCTTCTTTTTCTCCGTTATATCTACGATTGTGGCCATGTAGGCGGGTCTTTCTTCATAGACAATAGCCCTGGAATAGGTTTCAATCCATTTCTGTTCCCCCTGCTTGGTGATCAGCCGCTCCTGATAACGGATAGCCGCGGGATTGCTCTCAATTTTCTCTCTTACCTCCCCCAGGACCAGGGTCAGGTCATCCGGGTGGATCGTCCTGGCATATTCCAGGGGTTTCCAGTTCAATATCTCCTCGATGGAGTACGCGGTTAAATCGGAATAGGCCCGATTGGCATACTTTACCACCTCATCCTGGATAATAATTATGGCCAGCAGGGATTGTTCGGAGATCAGGCGGAACCTCCCCTCGCTCTCCTCCAGGGCCGCTTCCCTGGACCGGCGCAGCTCTTCTTCCATGCGCTGCCGCCGCACGGCCAGGGCGAAGATTGTGGCCAGCCGCTCCACCAGGGCCAGGTCCCGGTCATTATAATCGCGCTCGGAGTTGGCCACCGCCACCTGGCCGACCAGGGTTTCTCCGATCAAGGCCGGCGCAGAGAGAAACCGGCGGATGGGGATGTGCTCTTTCGGAGTTCCCGAAGAGCGCGGATCGGCCGACGGAGAATTAGTCAGGAGAGGCTTCTTATTCTCCAAAACCCAGCCCCATAATCCCCTGAACTCTTTAAACACGATATCCTTATCTTTTACCCGGCAGTCATCCCAGATGTCCCTGGTCAGGGTGGAGCCGACCGCGTGGCCAGTTTCCGGGTCGATATGAGCCACGAAGCCGAACCTGCTCCCGGTGAGCTTCCTGGCCTGTTCAAGCACTGAATAGGAGATATCTTCTATGGACATGGGCGATAGGAGGGCGCGGGACAGCCCGGCGATTGCCGCACTTGCGCCGGCCTCTATTTTTTCCAGCTCCTGATTCCGCCGGCGCAATTGCTCCAGCTCCCGGATAAGCTGCTGCTTGCTCTTCCCCTCATCTTTCATGAGAGCCCCATACCGCTTTTAGATAATCCGCCAGTTCGGAAAAATTTCCGAAGACTCTTTGCGCTCCTTTTTCCGTCAATAAACAGCGATGACTCGATTTTTCATTATTACTCATACCGGATCGATCATTCACAAACCCAATCGGGGTAACTCCCGCACTAACGGATGCTGCCATATCGTCAGGCATATCACCGACATAGAAGACGCCCTCCCCTCCTTCATGACCGCACCTTTCCAGGCAGAGATTTATCATATACGGGTGGGGTTTTCTCAAGGGGTTTCCCCCCCTCTTTTCAGCTTCTACAACATCATCCTCTGTAACCACGGCGGAAAACAGGTCCCTTATATGAAAGTACCCGAGGGAATATAAAGCCTCGGCAGCAGGTCTGCCTGTCGCCACCGAAAGAGTATAGAATGCTGCAAGTTCCTTGAGCTGCGATACTGAAGGAATCAAAGCTTCTTTATGTATATGACCTTCACCATGATAAAAAAACGGTTTAGACGTGTAGATCTTTTTAAACATTTCCCGGCCAAGATAGATCTCCTGAAAAATCCTTTTTGCCAGGTTTCCGTTATTGACATCACCGTGGTTGAAAAGAAAGGGGGAATAATCTTTTATCTTTTCCTTTATGCTAAAGTAAATACCTGATACGGACATATTTTCGGATTGCGCCATCCGGCTCAAACGGGATTCAAGAACAGCCGTGTTTAATTTACCCTGTAATTCCTTTATCCTGGCAAGCAAAACATCATCCTCTGTTAATTCCCGCAGGCTGAGGAAGGATTCATACAGGTTTGTATTGTATTCATGAAAAAGAGAGTGCAGCAGAATATTAATAATTGCATAAGTGAGGTCCCAATCATTATTGAGGCCCCCGCTTTTTTTTATTAAAGAAATATCCTTCAGGCTTATAAAATCATCGCTGAGATTTTTCACACCAATGAGCGAACGCAGGTAGTACACGACGGAAAGCCGGGTCACCTCCCTGTATGACCCGGAAACATCAACAAGAACTCCGTCCATGTCGAAGATAATCATTCTATCCCCTCATATCTATTCCCCTCTTTTTTAGATATTCCTTGACCTGGGGTATCGTGAATTCACCATAATGAAAGATCGATGCGGCCAGGACCGCAGATACTCCACCTGTCCTGATGGCCTGGTAAAGATGGGAAAGTTTGCCGCATCCTCCGGACGCAATTACCGGAATGTTTACACAGGAAGTCACATCTTTGAGAAGCTCAAGATCATACCCATCTTTGGTGCCGTCTCTATCCATGCTGGTCACTAAAAGTTCGCCCGCCCCGAGCTCCTCAGCCTTTCTGCACCACTTCAGGGCATCAAGATCGGTTCGCTCTCTTCCTCCTCTTATATAAACTTTGAATCCGTCTCCTTCTCTTTTCACATCAACAGCCACTACAATACACTGCGACCCGTAGTGAAGTGCCCCTTCTCTAATAAGAGCAGGATTTTTCACCGCAGCAGTATTTATAGAAACTTTATCTGCACCGGCTTTCAGCAGCATCTGCATATCGGCCATTGACCTTACACCTCCCCCTACCGTAAAAGGAATAAAGATTTCATCCGAAACCTTTTTAACAACATCGATCAGTATGGCCCTGTGGTCAGAAGTTGCCGTAATATCGAGAAAAACTAGTTCATCGGCCCCGTCCCTGTCGTACTTCTGTGCCCACTCTACCGGGTCACCGGCATCTCGAATATCTACGAAATTGATACCCTTTACGACCCTGCCCTCTGTAATATCAAGGCATGGAATGATTCTTTTTTTCAGCATATCTCACTCATCTATTACCAGGTCTCTTCCCCCTGTAATATCCTGCCTGCCTCTCTTATAGAAATCCTGCCTTCATAAATTGCCTTGCCGGCAATAACCCCCGAAACACCGAATTCCTCAAGATCCTTCACCGCTTTTATGTCCTCAATGCCCGATATTCCTCCTGATGCAATAACCGGAATCCCTGTCCGCAAAGCCATTTTTTTTATCCCTTCAATATCCGGACCTTCAAGCATTCCGTCCTTCGCTATATCGGTGTAGATAATGAGTGAAAATCCTGTATTTTTTACTATTTGCCCGAGTGCTAAGGCCGTTAAGCTGCTTTTTTCTGTCCATCCCGACATCCGTACAATACCATCTCTGGCATCAATCCCGGCGGCGAGTCGCGATCCGAACTCCTCTACCAGCTCTCTCGTGTAGGATTCATTTTTCACAATAATGGTCCCAAGAATTACCCTCTCTATCCCCAAATTCAGCAGAGCAGTAATACTCTCCCTATCCCGAACCCCGCCGCCAACCTGGACAGGAATATCGACAGACTTAACAATTTTACCGATTACGCCCCTGTTTTCGTGCCCCTCGCCTTTTGCAGCATCGAGGTCCACAATATGAATGCAACGGGCGCCCTGGCCCTGAAAGGAAAGCGCAGCATCAACCGGGCCCTGAGAATACTGAGCTTTTTTCAGGTAATTCCCCTGTTCGAGCCTTACACATTTTCCTTCGATCAAATCGATGGCCGGGATAAAAATCATACCCTTTTCTCTGTAATGTGTGCGAAATTTCTCAATAGGGTAAGTCCATACACCTGACTTTTTTCAGGGTGGAACTGGGTGCCGTATACATTTCCATTTTGAACAACCGAGGCAAACCTGCCGTTGTGATCCGTATACCCCATTATACAATCTTCATCATCCGGCCTGGTATAAAAGGAGTGAACAAAATAAAAATCCGTCCTGTCAGGGATATCTTGAAAAAGCACACCTTTTCTTACCTGGATAACCTCATTCCAACCCATGTGGGGAACAAGCCGGTCAGGAGGAAACTGCACCACATGGCCGGATATGAGTCCCAAACCACGGGTGAGCCCGTGTTCTTCACTGTCGGTAAAAAGGAGCTGCATACCCAGACAGACGCCTAAGAGGGGTTTCCCCTCTTCGACATGGTCAATTATCGCGTTCCATAATCCGCTGTTTTTCAAGACCTGCACGGCTTTTGGAAAAGCTCCCACACCGGGTAAAACGAGTGACTCCGCCGCTTTTATATCACCAGGGTTTACGGCTATTTTTACCTTGAATCCCTGGGTAATAAAACCTCTTGTAATTGATTTCAGGTTACTGATGCCAGGATCGATGATCATAATCTCGGAGCACATTACAGGGCGCCTTTTATCGAGGGGACTTCTCTTTCCGGATATATTACCCGTGAAGCATCACCCAGGGCCTGTGAAAAGGATTTAAAAACAGCTTCTACCACATGATGGGCATTTCTCCCCCTGATCCTATCGATATGAAGGGTAATCCCTGCCCCATTTACAAAAGCCCTGAAAAAATCCTCTATCAGCCGGGCATCGAAGTGTAATATGACAGGATTACTCATCTTTACACTATATCTCAGGTAAGGCCTTCCGCAAATATCGAGGCATACCCTGACAAGAGCATCATCCATGGGAATATAACAGGATGAGAATCTTCTTATACCCTCTTTCTCCCCCATTGCTTTTATAAAAGCATCCCCCAACGCAATACCTGTATCTTCGACAAGATGATGATAATCCACCTCGATATCACCCTTTGCCCGGACTTCCAGGTTAAATCTCCCATGTTTTGCCAGGCTCTCAAGGAGGTGATTAAAGAAGGGAATATCAGTAGTGATTCTATAATTTCCTGTGCCATCAAGACTAAAAGTTACCTGAATATCAGTTTCTTTTGTCTTCCGATGAATTTTGGCAGTGCGCATAGTTTCCATTTTCTAACCCTGCTCCTCCCTGAAAGAGATAGACCGGGCATGGGCAAAAAGGCCTTCAGTCCTTGCCATGACCGCTGCGTGGCAGCCAAGCGTTTTTAATCCCTTTTTCGACATATTAATAATGCTGCTGAACTTAAAAAAGCTCCCTGTACTGAGAGGAGAAAAGAACCGGGCAGTACCGCTTGTAGGCAGCACATGGCTTGGACCTGCTACATAATCACCAATGGCTTCCGGTGAATATCTTCCGAGGAAAATTGCCCCCGCATTCTTTATTTTCGGAAGCAGACTTTTCGGATCCCCCGTCTGTATTTCCAGATGTTCCGGTGCAATTGCATTGGCTAAAGCCGCAGCACAGTCCTCATCTTTTACAACGAATATTATGCCATTATCATGAATTGCCTTTTCAATTATTTCTCTTCTCACAGATTCTTCAACCAGTTTTTTGACCCATATTCCCACCTCGCGGGCATTTTCCATTGCAAGAGTTATACAAAATATTCGTGCCTTTTCATCATGCTCGGCCTGGGCTAAAAGATCGACCGCGGTCAAACCGGGGCTCACGGACCCGTCCGATATGATCAGGACTTCGCTCGGGCCTGCAACCATATCGATATCCACATAGCCAAAGAGCTCCTTCTTGGCAAGGGTTACATATATATTTCCGGGACCGACTATCTTATCTACCTTTTTCACGGTTTCTGTCCCGAATGCTAACGCTGCCACACCCTGAATACCACCGATCCTGTAAATATCGGTTATTCCCCCGATCTTATGAACAGCCAGCGCAAGGGGTGACGGCTTTTCAAAGGATGAGGGAGGCGAGATAACGGCTATTTCCTTAACCCCGGCGACCAGTGCCGGCACGGCAGTCATGATAAGGGTAGAGGGATATGACGCCTTGCCGCCCGGTATGTATATGCCGACCCTCTGAAGCGGAGTGAATTTCTGACCCAGGGTATTACCGAAATCATCTGTAAACATCCAATCCTTTATTGAATGATACTCATGATATCTTCTCACCCTTTCGATAGAAACATCCAGGGCGCGGGAGAAATCCTCTTTAAATCCTTCAGCACCTGCTTCAATCTCTTCCTTCTTCACCTCGATTTCATCCGCTGTTAGACCGACCCCGTCGAACTGCCTGGTATAATTAATCAGGGCGGTATTACCTTTTTCCTGAACATCATTAATTATCTTTTTTACCGTGTTTTCAGCATCCCGGGGAAAGAAAGCCCTTTGATTAAACCTCTTTTCTTTCTCCATATAATTAATAAGCGCAACTTTGTTTAGAGAGGACAGGTCCTCAATTTTCATGCCCATTTCTTCCATTTTCAATATTAAAACCCATCACCCGGGAATATCTTTTTTACACACAATTTTATTCAGGGAATATTCGATAATTCCATCGGCCCCCCGCACTATGAGCTCGGGAATAAGCTCCCTCACCACTTTCTCATCTATAACTGTCTCCACAGAAAACCATTTCTCATTATAGAGCTGCGAAATAGTCGGGGCATTCAGGCTCGGCAGTACCTCCATTACACTATCCAGCCTGTCTGCCGGTACATTCATCTTTAATCCGACCATATTTTCAGCATTGAGAGCCCCCTGCAGCAGCAGGGCAATCTGCTTAATTTTATTCTTTTTCCATCGATCCCGCATGCTGTCATGATTCGCAATGAGTTTCGTATTTGTTTCAAGAAGAGTATGGATAATCTTCAGGCCATGGGCCCTGATTGTCGTTCCCGTTTCCGTTACTTCTACAATAGCGTCCACGAGACCTTCGGCTACTTTTGCCTCGGTTGCCCCCCAGGAAAACTCAACCTTGACAGGTATATTTCTTTTTTCAAAATACTGTTTGGTGAAGTTCACAAGCTCAGTGGATATGGTTTTACCTGCACAATCTTCAATGGTATTGATCTCTGATTCGGCAGGAACTGCCAGAACCCATTCCACTTTCTTCGTACTGATCTTTGAGTAAACTAAATCAGAAATGATTTCAACATCCGCACCATTATCGAGAATCCAGTCCAACCCTGTTAATCCGACATCAAGAACGCCATTTTCAATATACCGGGCCATTTCCTGTGCCCTGACAAGAGAGCAGGAAATGTCAGCATCATCCACAACCGGAAAATAGTTTCTTGCAGAAACACCGATTCTCCATCCTGCGTTATGGAAGAGGTCGATTGTCGCTTTTTCTAGACTTCCCTTTGGAATACCAAGTTTGATTATTTGATCCTTCATTTTACCTCTCTCCATACTTTTGTTCCGGGTCAAAAATCTTTTGGCCGCTGATTTTTATATCGCCATCAATAACGACCTTATAAAAGCAGCTCCTGTAACCCTCATGACAGGCAGCATCACCTGCCTGGTTTATCTTGATCAAAATACAATCGCCGTCACAATCGACACGTATCTCTTTTACCAGCTGAAGATTACCGGACGTTTCGCCTTTTTTCCATAATCTATTTCTTGACCTGCTCCAGTAATGAGCATACCCCGTTCCGACGGTTAATTCCCACGCTTCCCTGTTCATAAAAGCCATCATCAGCACTTCATTGGTCTTGTAATCCTGGGCTATTACAGGGATCAGCCCATTGAGTTTTTTAAAATCGAGCTCTACCATATTATTCAGACAAGGTACTATAATTTAGCTGCCGAGTAAATACTCTCAAAGTCTCTCATTTATCCCTGAAATTCAGACGCGCCAACATTAATATTATTATGCCTGATAAGTGAGGAATAGATGGACGAGAAAGCAAGCATCTTGATCATTGATGACGACCAGGGCATCTGCAAGAGCCTGGCGCTCCTGGACATGAAACTGCCCGATCTGGATGGGGTGGAGCTCATAAGGCCTTTGAAGGAGATGCATCCCGACCTGGTGGTTATTATATCAACGGCCTATGCCTCTTTAGAAAATACCGAGGTCGCTTTAAACCAGGGAGCATCGGCTTACATCATGAAGCCCCTGAACATGGATGAGGTGCTGGCCACAGTCGAGGAGTGCCTGGAAAAGCAGCGCCTGGTGGTGGAAAACAGGAAGCTATACCGGTCGGTTCAGCGGGAACTGGCCGAACGCAGGCGCATGGAAGAGGAAATCCGGCGGCACTGTGAAGATCTGGCCCTTATCAATTCCCTGAACAGCTCCATCAACCGGGGGGACAGCCTTCAAGAGGTCATCCGGCTCCTGTCCGGCCAGATAAAAAGGATATATTCCGTTGATGGGGCAACACTATACCTATTCAGCGAGAATAAGGAACACCTGGTACTGCAAAATCTTCGCTTGCCATCACCAGCAGTCAATCGGATCGAGAAGCTGATTGGCATGAAGATACCGAAGATAATAATTCCCTTAACGGCTGATAGCTTATACACGGAAGTACTTCATTCAGGAAAACCAAAGATCATCAGTGATCCCGCCTCAATAGAGCGGCTGATGGCAGATTTCACGGAGACAACTCATATTACCGACAAACATTTACGCAAGTCGCTTTTGGATCTCATACCTAAGAAGATTGCAGGCTATTTTTGCTCAGTTAACTGTGGCCATAAAACGCAAGCAGTATGAAGAAATGATTAAGAGGAGATTAAAACTGGAAGAAACAATCTCTAAAATTTCTTCCCGCTTTGTCGGGGTTTCCAATCCGGATACTGCCATTACCGGCTCACTGAAAGATATCGGAAGATTATGCGGGGCCGGCCGCGCTTATCTCTTTCAGTTCAGCGCCGACGGGAAAACAATGAGCAATACCCACGAATGGTGCGCTGGAGGAGTCAGCCCCCAGATAGATAAGCTCCGGAATCTCCCTATTGAGACATTCCCCTGGTAGATAGTTAAGCTCCGCCGGGGCGAAAGCATTCATATCACTGATATATCAAAGATGCCTGATAAAGCTGCCGCTGAAAGAGAAATCCTTGAATCTCAAGGCATAAAATCACTTCTGGCGCTGCCTGTGTATATTATGGATGAATTAGCTGGATTTATCGGATTTGACAAAGTGAAAGAAACCGGAGGGTGGAGTGATTATGATATCTCAATTCTAGGCCTGACTGCTGAAATTATCGGAAAAGTTCTTGAACGTAGGAGCTTTGAAGAGAAAATTTTCCGGCAGAAGGATCTATTATCCAGTACCATAGAATCCCTCCCTTACCCTTTCTACGTTATCGATGCCAAAGATCGCACTATTAAGCTGGCCAATTCGGCAACCTATGCCGCAGCCTGCAAAAAGATATAACATGTTACGCCTTGACTCATAAAAGTGATAAACCTTGTGAAAGTTCGGAGCATCCCTGCAACCTTGAAACAGTAAAGAAGACAGGGCAGCCGGCAGTTGTTGAGCATATTCATTACGACAACGAGGGAAATCCCGGGAATATTGAAGTTTACGCTTATCCTGTTTTCGATCCGGCCGGAAATGTAGCCCAGGTAATTGAATATACTCTGGACATAACGGAGCGAAAGAGACTGGAGGATAGATTAAAAAGGGAAAAAGAAAGGGCCGAAGCGGCAGATAAGCTAAAATCTTTCTTTTTGGCTAATATGTCCCATGAAATCAGGACCCCTTTAAACTCCATTATCGGCTTTACCGATCTGGTTCTGTCCGGTGATGATCTATCGGAAGAAAATAGAGACTATCTGCAAATCTCCAAAGAAAGCGGGAATTTATTATTGGCTTTGATTAATGGTATTCTTGATCTCTCCAAAATAGAGGCCGGACAGCTTCATATTGAGGAAATCTCCTGCTCTTTAGAAAGGGTCTTAAATGCTGTCGGCTCAAATGGCCGGGTACTCATCGCCGGTAAAGGGAAACCTATCAGCCTGCGACGGAGTATTGCCCCCAATCTGAGCAGATATATTGTTACCGATCACTTCAGGTTAGAGCAGATAATGAATAATCTGATCGGTAATGCCATCAAATTTACGGATAAAGGATTCATAGAGCTTGGCGTTTCATTAAAGGATGAGCAAACATTGGAATTTTATGTCAGGGATACCGGAATAGGAATACCTGAAGATAAGCAAATGACAATATTCGAAGCTTTCCAGCAAACGGATGTAAGCACCACCAGAAAATATGGCGGTACGGGGCTCGGGCTCACAATTGCCAAAAAACTGGTGGAATTATTGGGAGGCAAAATTTATGTCTGTTCAAAGGGGGAAGGGGGTTCCACTTTTTATTTCTGCATTCCCTATAAGCCAATTGAAGCACCGGAGGAAGAAAGAGAAGCTGAAGTAAAAACTACCGAAACAAAAACCTCATCTACCGTACTGGTAGCAGAAAATGATCCCATAAATCAAAAATTGGTTCAAACAATTTTGCAGAAGAACGGATATAGCGTTGTCATGGCAAGTGACGGGCGAGACGCTGTTTCAAGATATAAAACCTATCCATCAATAAGCTTAATACTGATGGATGTTCAGATGCCCCATTTGAACGGCCTGAAAGCGGCCCAGGTGATCAGGAATATTGAAAAAGAAGAAGGAAGGAATAGGATTCCGATTGTGGCCTTAACTGCAGCCGCCATGAAAGAGGATGAGAAAAAGTGTCTGGAAGCCGGTTGTGACGCTTATTTAACCAAACCTCTGGATAAGAATTTATTGCTTGATACAGTTAATAAATATATTCAATAATATCGAAGGCCCGGAGGCGGCGGACCATGAGTGAGCGCAAGAGTCTACTTTACCTGATTCTCATCATGACGGCTGTAGCCCTGGTTGTTACCTCTATCACCATCTACCTGCTGTACAGGACAGCCATTGATGAAGACAAAGAGCGCCTGGTGGAGACTGCAGTAAGTCAGGCCCGTCTTATTGAAGCCGTGGCCCGGTTCGACGCTGTTTACAGCAACGATTTTCCGGAAGGCTCGACAGCAGCCACCTTGAGCCAGATCATCGATGCCCATGAGCAGTACAAGGGATTTGGTCGGACGGGAGAGTTTACTCCCCTGCGGGGACGAAGACGCCCCCTCCGGGGATGAAGACCTACCCTGCGGGCATCTACGACCTGGCGAGGCGAGAAGGGGATTACATTGCCTTCCTGCTCAGACACCGTCATTATGACCTCGATCAGCCCAAGCCGGTCCCCTTCGACTCGGATCTGGCCGGCGGGGTGAGCCATGAGCTGCGCAACCCACTTGGGGCTATCAAGAACGCCGCCTATTTTCTAAACATGGTCCTGGAGAAACCCGAGCCTGAGGTTAAGGAGAGCCTGAAAATACTGGAAAAGGAGGTAGCCACTTCCGAGAGGATCATAAGCAGCCTCCTGGACTTATCCAGGCCCAGGTCCCCCATCAGAAGGAAGGTTGATATCAACGACCTGGTGCAGGGGGCGCTCTCCCGTAGTTCAATACCGGAGAACATCGAGGTGGTGAACCAGCCGGATGAGGCGCTTTCTGTCATTCTGGCCGACCCCGATCAACTTATACAGGTTTTCCAAAATATCATCCTCAACGCCGCCCAGGCCATGCCAGAGGGCGGCCGGTTGTCTCTCGGATCCGAAGTCCCGGGCCCGGAGTGGGTGACGGTTTCTATTACAGATAAAGGAGTGGGTATCCCTGAGGAAAACCTGGGAAAGCTCTTTGAGCCGCTATTCACCACCAGGGCCAGAGGCATGGGGCTTGGCCTGGCGGTCATAAAGGCCCTGGTTGAGGGGCATGGAGGAAGGATAGAGGTTGAAAGTGAGGTGGGAAAAGGAAGCACATTCAAGGTCCGGCTGCCTACAACCCTATAGAAGGAAGAGCAGCATGGGCGAGAGAGCAAGCATTCTGATCGTGGACGATAATATCAGTCTTTCCAGGACCCTGTCCCTTATCCTGGGGCACAAAGGCTATGCTGTCACCACCGCTAAAGATGGGCCTGAGGCCATCGAAAGGGTCAAAGAGGGACCCTTTGATCTTATCTTCCTGGACATCAAGTTACCTTTCATGAACGGCGTGGAGGCTTATAGAAGGATCAAGAAGATCAGGCCTGAATCTGTGGTGGTGATGATGACAGCCTATGCGGTTGAAGACATGGTTCAGGAGGCGCTTCAGGAAGGAGCCTACGGGATAATCTACAAACCCCTGGATATGGAAAAGGTGATTGCTCTCATTGAAAGGGCCAGGGAAGCCATGCCTGGGGCGCTCATCCTGGTGGTAGATAGTGACCCGGGTACAGTCACCCTCTTAAAAAACATGCTTACCAGGAGGGGCTGCCGGGTTGGCATAGCTCATACCGACGAGGAGGCCATCGCCATGACGCAGGAGAAGGCCTATGAAATCATCTTCATCGAGATGAAACTGCCGGCCCTAAATGGCCTGGAGACCTATTCAGCCATTAAACAGATCAACCCGGAAACGGTGGCCATTATGATGACCGCCTACCCCCTTGAGACGGCAGAACTGGTGGAACAGGCCCTGAAGAGTTATGCCTATGCCTGCCTCGATAAACCGTTTAAGATGGAAGTGTTGCACAGGTTGGTCGATGAGATACTGGATAAGAAAAAAGAGGTAAGATAATTGGAGTGTGAGAAAAAGATGGAAGATAAAGAGAGCATTCTGATCGTTGACGATAACGAGAGCGTTCGTAGAACCCTCACGCTCATCTTTGAAAAGAGCGGCTATGAGATAGATACGGCCAAGACTGGACGAGACGCACTGCAGAAGGCTAAAGGGAGATTCTTCAATCTGGCTCTACTGGACATCAGGCTGCCCGACATGGAAGGAATAGAGTTGATAGCGCCCTTAAAGGATAGGCATCCTGACATGGCGTTTATCATAATCACCGCTTACGCTTCTCTTGACAATGCTGTGCGCGCCCTGAACCGGGGGGCAGCAGCCTACATCATGAAACCTTTGGACATGGATGAGGTGCTGGCCAAAACCAGGGAGGTACTGGAAAAGCAGCGCCTGGTATATGGAGAACAGGAGGTTGTACCTTACTGCCCAACAGGAACTGACCGAGCGCCGGCGACTGGAAGAAGAACTTCTTAAAACCAGGAAACTTGAATCCGTAGGCATTCTGGCCGGCGGTATTACCCATGATTTCAACAACTTTCTAACCGCGATTCTCGGTAATATTACCCTGGCCAAGACGTACGCTAAACCTGGAGACCAGACTTTTGAAATATTGTCAGAAGCGGAGAGCGCCTCAATTGAGGCCAAAAGTTTGACCCGGCAATTGCTTACCTTTGCCAAAGGCGGAGCGCCTGTTAAGAAGACGGCCTCTATCGAAGAATTGATAAAACATACAATAGACTTTACCTTAAGGGGTTCTAATGTAAGGTGCGAGCTTTCCCTGGCAGATAACCTCCGGACGGTAGAAATTGATGAGGGACAGATGAGTCAGGTGATCAATAACGTGATTATTAACGCCGAACAATCCATGCCTGAAGGGGGGATAATTGAGGTGCGCGCTGAAAATATGACTTCAGATACAGAAAAGGCGTTGCCCCTGAAAGATAAAAGATATGTAAAAATATCCATAAAAGACCAGGGGATTGGTATATCCAAAGAGCATCTTATAAAAATATTTGACCCTTGTTTCACGCTCAAGAATAAGGGCAGTGGTCTTGGGCTGGCAATTTCCTATTCCATAGTTAAAAACCACCAGGGATACATCACAGCAGAATCTGAATTGGGAAAAGAGACTACCTTTCATATTTATCTGCCCGCTTCTTCAAAGAAAATAACGGCCAAAAAGAAAAAGGCGGAAAAACCTCTGGCCGGAAAATGAAATATTTTACTAATGGATGATCAAGAGATGGTTAGAAAAGTATCAGGTAAGATGCTTGAGTCTGTCGGATACGAGTTAACCCTGGCTAAAGACGGCGCAGAAGCAATAGATTTGTACAAAAAGGCTAAAAAAGCGGGCCGTCCTTTCGATGCTGTTATTCTGGATCTGACCGTACCGGGAGGTATGGGAGGCAAGCTGGCGATTGAGAAACTGCTTAAGATAGACCCGGGAATTAAAGCGGTTGTTTCTAGCGGCTATTCAAATGATCCAATAATGACCGAATACAGGAAATATGGTTTTTGCGGTGTTGTTGCCAAGCCGTATAAAATCAAAGAGTTGAGCGAGACTCTCTACAGTGTAATAGCTCGAATATAGAGTTTTAGGAAAATAGTAAAATAAAATTTATCACTCATCCTGAAATGTAAGAAATATGGTTAATGTTGCAACACACACTGGACCAGCACGACTTTCGCTCTGTTGTCGGCATAGAGCTTCCCGGAGCGAATCAGATAATCTATCAGGTTTGCAGGAATACGACGATCATCTCTGAGGTAATTTCTGATCTGCGGCAACTTGGAATCATCTCCTCCTGGTAATGAAAAAACTTGATTGGAAATAGATGTCGACCCTTGAGATGTATGTATAGCATAGTCGGGAAAGTTGTTTGCAAGCCAGAAAACAGCGTTTTTGAAACCACATCTTTTTAAGTGCATAGCCAGATCAACAGCCCCACCCCAGGTTCCTGAACACGACCCGGTGGCCGTGCACCTGCTTCGCAGCATCCCCGGAATCGGAAAGATCCTTGCTCTGGTGATCCTCTTGCGTGATCCACGACATCAGCCGCTTCCCGAAGGTCGGTAACTTCATCTCCTAGGCGCGGCTGGTGAAGTGTCCTCACGAGTCGGCAGGCAAACGGGTGAAGGGAAAGAACTCCAAGATCGGCAACGTCCACCTGAAGTGGGCCTTCAGCGAGGCAGCCTGCCTGTTCCTTCGCGGCAATGAGCCTGCCCGGCTTATTGGCCGGCAGAGCTTTAGCTTTTGATTCGGACGACAGTCGGGTACCAATTATGTTCCAGGGCGCACCGAGCGACCCTCTATATGTGTT
>CAZERV010000030.1:0-28805 GCA_964514815.1 uncultured Spirochaetaceae bacterium
GGGTGGCCTCAGAACGAGGACCACCCTTCTTTTTTTACTTATGACTATTTGCACATAACCGGAGCCGTGAGATCGACGCCCAGAAGCTACTTGGACAGCCAATCTTGATGTTGTCTTAAGTTAGAATTTCAGGCACATTGTAAGAAGGAAAACAAAGAGAATATATCAAAAATTACTCACCGAAGTAATAATTAAGTGCACGAATGATGAAGCATGAAACATATTTACGTTACTCCAGCTATTTCAATTGCCAAGAGTGAACTAAAAGAGGAGTTTATCCGCGCTGCCGGGCCGGGCGGGCAGAATGTCAACAAGGTGGCTACTGCAGTACAGCTCCGTTTCGATGTGGCCAATTCTCCATCCCTGCCAGAAGAGGTCCGCAGGAACCTGTTCCGCCTGGCCAGTGGCCAGATTACAGGGAATGGGGTACTAATCATAGATGCCCGCCGTTTCCGTACCCAGGCCAGAAACCGCCTGGATGCGCTCAACCGCCTGGTCCTACTGGTCCGCAAGGCGGCCCAAAAAAGAAAGATCCGCAAGCCGATAAAACCATCTCTAAAGGCAAAGGAACGGCGGTTAGAGGCGAAACGCCGCCGCAGTGAGATTAAGAGACTGCGCAGGTATGTCAAGCGTTCAGAGGATTAGTCGTTCTAGGTTTTATTCGATTCCCAATTAATAAATCCCTTGATGCCCGCAGGTCGTAGATACCCGCCAGGGTGTGTCTTCATCCCCGGAGAGCGAATCTGTCACTGCAAGACTTGTTGCCGACCTTACTCCGAGCCAGAGCCTGGTAAATGCTCCGACCTCTGCAAATCCAAAGATGATGGGTTAGCTCTCCCTCCCGGCCATCATAATACCCCAGGCCGAAACCGCTTGTTTCCTCCTCAGATTTAACCTTTAAAGCAAGGCTCGAATTTAATCATGCATCATTCCCAGTTTCAAGGATATAATTGTCATAATAATACTCCATGCTGTCCACCAGGGCCTGCCAGGAGGCCTCGATTATGTTTTCGGAGACTCCAACGGTCTCCCAGATATTATTGCCGTCGGTGGAGGTGATGAAGACCCGGACCTTGGCGGCGGTGGCCTTCTCCGGGTTCAAGACCCGGACGGCATAGTCGATGAGCTTGATCCGGACTATGAATGGATGGATGGGAAGCAGGGCATCCCGCAGGCACCCGTCCAGGGTCTCCACCGGCCCCAGGCCGACGGCGGCGCCCATCAGCTCCTTGCTTCCCTTGCTCCCTGAGTCCTGGCCGGCAGACTTTAAGAAAATACGACCCACTGTTTTTGCCGGCGAATCGCCCGTCTTAAAAGATTCCAGGTGATAATTTCTCAGCTCCAGGAGAGGGGTATAGCGCTTCAGTATTTTCCGCATAATGAGGTCAAAGGAAGCTTCGGCCGCCTCATACTCATACCCTATCTCTTCCAGATCTTTTAAAGCAGCCGTAAGCCGGCTGACCGCCTCTGAGGACTTGGTAAAACTTCCGTATTTGGTCAGTTTATTTACCAGCAGGGACTTTCCGGCCAGCTCGGAAAGGAGCAGCTTCCGCTCATTTCCCACCAGGCTGCCGGGAATGTGTTCCATGAGATGGGCCGCCTTGGAGATCACATCCACATGCTGCCCGGCCTTATGGCTGAAGGCCGCTTCCCCCACATAGGGCTGCAGCTTGTCCGGAATGATATTTGCTTTTTCCGACACGAAACGGGAGAGAGAGGTGAGATGCTTCAGGTTCCGGCAGGACCCGGTTTCTCTCTTCATTTTCAAACAGATATTGGGAATGATCACGCAGAGATTGGCGTTTCCGCACCGCTCGCCCCAGCCGTTCACGGTCCCCTGCACATGGACGACGCCGTTTTCAATAGCGATCAAGGAGCTGGCCACCGCCGTGCCGGTATCGTTGTGGAAATGCACGCCTAAAGGACTGAACTTTTTATGAGGCAGGTTCCTGATGATGCTTTCAACTTCGGCCGGCAGGGTACCGCCGTTGGTATCGCAGAGAACAAGAGTGTCCGCGCCCGCTTCGGTCCCGACCTTGAGCACCTGGAGGGCATAGTCCGGATCATCCTTGTAACCGTCGAAGAAGTGTTCCAGGTCGAAAATGACCTCCCGTCCCTCCTTCTTAAGGACAGCTATGGAGTCGAATATCATCTGGAGATTTTCTTCCAGGGAGGTGCTCAAGATTTTCTTTACATGTTCGGTCCAGGTTTTACCCACTATTGTCACTGTCTCGGTTTCGGCGTTTATAAGAGCCCTGATGTTGGAGTCATTTCCCGCCTTTTCGTGCGGCTTCCTGGTCGATCCGAAGGCGGAAATCCTGGCATGCTTCAGTTTTTCCTTCTTCATCCGTTTGAAGAAATCCGCTTCTTTATTGTTGGAAAGGGGAAATCCACCCTCGATATAGTCGACCTCCAGGGCGTCCAGTTGCAGGGTAATCTGGATCTTATCTTCCAGGGTAAAGTTGATGCCCGTTCCCTGCATCCCGTCTCTCAAGATAGTGTCATAGATAATAACTTTCTTCATCGTTCAGTCCCCTTTCAGATAGGGCATCCAACCGCCCCTGCGAATTATCTCTTCCATAAACTCGGGGAGAGGCTGTACATCGATAGTCCCGCCCCCCGAAATATCGATGATTCCTTTCTTCAAATCAATCCGAACGCGGTCGCCCTCCGCTACTTTTCCTGCCAGTTCCGGGCTTTCTACAATCGGCAGGCCGATATTGATAGCATTCCTGAAAAATATCCTGGCAAAAGAGACCGCGGCCACACAGGCAATTCCGGCATACTTGATGGCCAAAGGAGCGTGCTCCCGGGAAGAGCCGCAGCCGAAATTCTTACCGGCCACGATGATGCTGCCGGGCTCGACTATCCCCGCAAACCCCGGTCTGACGTCTTCCATACAGTGCCCGGCCAGGAACTCCGGATCGGAGCTGTTCAGATAGCGGGCCGGGATGATCTCATCGGTATTGATGTCGTCTCCGAATTTATAAACCTTTCCTTCTACGATCATGGTTTTTCTCCTTAAACATCAGGGACTGCTCATAATCTTTTCCGGGCTGGTTATGAAGCCGGTAACCGCGGTTGCTGCAGCCACGGCAGGGGAGGCGAGGTAGACCTCGCTCTCCCGGTGTCCCATCCGGCCTACAAAGTTGCGGTTGGTGGTGGAAAGACAGCGTTCGCCCTGGGCCAGAATCCCCATATAGCCTCCCAGGCAGGGCCCGCAGGTGGGAGGGGATATAACGGCTCCCGCCTCTAAGAATAGCTCGAACAGACCCTCATCCAGGGCCTGCCTGTAGATCCCGGGTGTAGCCGGAATGATGATACAGCGGACCCCAGGTGCGACCTTGTTGCCCTCAAGCAGCCTGGCGGCCAGTCTCAGGTCTTCGATCCTCCCGTTCGTGCAGCTCCCTATTACAACCTGATCAATTGCGACCCGGCCGCAATCGGCAGCGCTTCTGACATTCTCAGGCAGATGGGGAAAGGCAACCTGGGGAGGAAGGCCGCTCACCTCGATCTCGACGATGCGTTCGTATATCGCATCCGCATCGGCCTGCATGACGGTGAGATCGCGGCGATTTCTCTCCGCGCAGTAATCGGTTACTTTTTTATCTGCGGCAAAGATGCCGTTTTTGGCGCCCGCTTCGATCGCCATATTGGCCATGGTGAGCCTTCCTTCAACAGTGAGAGCATCGATAACCGGACCGGAGAACTCCAGGGACTTGTAGGCCGCCCCGGAAACCGATATTTCCCCGATTAAAGTGAGGATCAGGTCCTTGGCCGTCACCCAGGGGCGTATCTTCCCCTTAAACACTACCTTGATCGCCGCAGGAACTTTAAGCCAGGCCCTGCCGGTCAAAAGAAAACCGGCCAGGTCCGTGGAGCCCACTCCGGTGGCAAAAGCCCCCAGGGCGCCATAGGTACAGGTGTGGGAATCGGCCCCGATCACGACCATGCCCGGAACGATCGCGCCGATTTCCGGGAGAAGGGCGTGCTCCACTCCAACCTCTCCCTGCTCAAAGAAGTGGACCCCGGAATGCTTTTTGGCAAAATTCCTGAGCAGCTTCACCTGTTCGGCCGAGAGGATGTCTTTGTTTGGCGTGAAATGGTCGGGAACCAGGTAGACCCTCTCCGGGTAGGCGACTTTTTCGCCGCCTGCTTTCCGGAACTCAATGATGGCCAGCGGGGCCGTGATATCGTTGGCCAGGCCGAGATCGGGCTCAATCTGGATAAAATCCCCGGGTTTTAATTTATCCAGGCCGGCTTTCCGGGCTAAGATTTTTTCTGTTAAAGTCATCTCTTTATCCTTAAGCTTTTAGATTTATTGAGAGATCGCTTTATACCGGTTGATCGCGTTCATATACGCCCTGGCGCTTGCTTCCAGGATATCGGTTGAAGCGCCCCGGCCGATGATCGTCTTGTTATCGATCCGGATGGTTACCGAAACCTCGCCGATGGCTTTCCTTCCCGGGGTAACGGCCTGAACCAGGTATTCTTTAAGGATGCTTTCTATGCCGGTGGCCCGGTCGATGGCGTTAAAGACCGCATCCACGGGTCCGTCCCCGGTAGAGGCCTCCTCCACAAGTTGGTCTCCTATCTTGATTCTGACCGTGGCAGTGGGCACGGCAAAGTTCCCGGACTGGAAGTTAAAGTAATCCAGCACATAGGTTTCGGTTTGGTGCCCCAGCACTTCACTGATTATAATGTATAGGTCGTCATCAAAGACCTCTTTTTTAGCATCTGCCAGCTTGAGAAATCGTTCGTAAGCGCTCTTTAATTCCTCTTCGGATAAAACAAGGCCCAATTCATTCAATCGCTTGCTGAAGCCGTGCATTCCCGAATGCCTCCCCAGGACCAGAATGCTCGACTCCCGACCTACCGATTCCGGGGTCATTATCTCGTAAGTTTCCCGGTGCTTTATTACTCCATCCTGGTGAATGCCTGATTCATGGGAAAAGGCGTTTTCTCCCACGATCGGTTTATTCCTGGGTATGGGAAAACCGATGATATTGGAAACCAGCCGGGAGGTATTGTAAATCTGTCTGGTGTCGATACCGGTCGCATAGGGCAGGAGATCTTTGCGCACCGAGAGAGCCATTACGAGCTCTTCGAGCGAGGCGTTTCCGGCCCGTTCCCCGATCCCGTTAATCGTTACCTCCACCTGCCTGGCCCCGTTCCGAACGGCGGCCAGGGAGTTTGATCCGGCCAGGCCCAGATCGTTATGGCAATGGACCGAAATCACCGCCTTATCGATGTTGGAGACTCCTTCCCGGATGGCTTTGATAAAGGCCCCGAACTCATCGGGTATTATGTATCCAACCGTATCGGGTATATTGATGACGGCTGCGCCGGCCTCGATCACCTTTTCGATAACCCGGCAGAGAAAGGGAATCTCACTGCGAGTAGCGTCCTCCGGGGAGAACTCCACTTCATCAACCAGGTTCCTGGCGTACTTCACCGCCCGGCAGGCCATCTCAATGACATCATCCGGCTTTTTATTGAGCTTGTACTTCATGTGGATCGGCGAAGTGGCGATGAAGGTGTGAATCCTTTTTCTTTCCGCATCTTTAATGGATTCATGGGCAGCGTCCAGATCCTTCTCAATGGCGCGGGCCAGGGCGGTAATCGCCGGTCCTTTTACGTTTCGTGAGATCAACCGGCAGGCTTTAAACTGCTGGGGAGAAGAAACGGGAAAACCGGCTTCAATCGCGTCGACTCCCAGACGGGCCAGTTGAACGGCCACTTCATACTTCTGCTCCACGCTCATGGCTGCGCCGGGAGATTGCTCCCCGTCCCTTAAGGTCGTATCGAAAATATAAATTCTTTCCATTCAAATCTCCTTTCCTACTGTTTTTTCCCGCGTTCCACGCAAATCAGGCCGCTGCGGGCGATTTCCAGGATAGTATAGGGTTGAAGAATAGAGGCGAAACCATCGATCTTGGCCGGCGTTCCGGTAACCTCCAGAATCATGGAATTGAACCCCACATCCAGCACCTTGGCCCGAAAGACATCGGCTACCTGAAAAATCTCACCCCGTTTATCCGGGTTTGCCTTGACCTTGATCAGGGCCAGCTCCCGCTCAACCGTGGAAAGCCTGGTCAGATCCGTGATTTTAATCACATCGATCAGCTTATGAAGCTGTTTCTTGATCTGCTCTATAATGCTTTCATCACCGCCGAAAACCAGGGTTATTCTGGTTACCTGGGGGTCCATGGTAACTCCGGCGGTGATACTCTCCAGGTTATAACCCCTTCCGGATATCAAGCCCGCTATACGAGAGAGCACACCGTGATGATTTTCCACCAGGAGTGAAATGACATGGGTCATCACCGGCCTCCTTCCGTAAGTATCATTTCATCGATCCCGGCTCCCGGGGGAACCATTGGTAAAACATTCGTTTCCCGTTCGATGATGAAGTCGATAAGCACCGGCTTTGTCCTGGATTTTCCAGCCTCTACCAGCGAGGGTTCTACATCCTCATTTTTTTTCACCCTCATCCCGATCGCTCCGTAAGCCTCGGCCAGCTTGACAAAATCCGGCACGTAAACGGGACATGTTTCTTTTGGGCTGGTGCAGAAAGGAGGACAATTTACCCCGGCCATCAGGCAGGTGGAGGAGTAGCGCCTTTCAAAGAAGAGCTGCTGCCACTGTCTTACCATCCCAAGGTAGCCGTTGTTCAATATGGCGATAATGACCGGCAGCTCATTCTGGACTGCCGTGGCCATTTCCTGGATATTCATTTGAATCGATCCGTCTCCCGCGATATCGATCACTTTCTTCCGGGGGTTTCCGAGCTGGGCGCCGATGGCGGCGGGAAAGCCGTAGCCCATCGTTCCGAGCCCGCCGGAAGTCAGAAGGGTCCTGGGTCTGCGGAAATTATAGTACAAAGCCGTCCACATCTGGTTTTGGCCGACCTCGGTGGAGATTATGGCGTCCGGAAAGACTTTACTGATTGTCCGGACTATCAGCTCTGGTGAGAGGTTGGCTCCGGCTCTGCCTGCCTTCAAGGGATATTCTTTTTTCCAACGCCCAATCTGCTTAAGCCAGCTTTGAATCGAGGGCGGCTCAACTAGAGGGTAGAGGTCTTCCAGAACGTGCCTGGCATCTCCTACGATGGGGATCTCTACCGGAACGTTCCTGGCGATGGCCGCCGGATCGATATCGATGTGAATAATCTCAGCCGCGGGGGCGAATTTGGACAGGTCGCCGGTGGCCCGGTCATCGAAGCGGGTTCCAACTGCAAACAAGAGATCGGAGTGCGTTACCGCCATATTGGCCGGGTAGGTCCCGTGCATGCCCAGCATGCCCAGGTTAAGCGGGTGGTCTCCGGGAAAAGCGCCGATTCCCATCAGTGAAGTTACGACCGGGACCCCGGTTTTTTCCTCCAGCTTTTTGAAGATTGAGGATGCCCCGGAGATGTGAATCCCGCCCCCGATATAGAAGAGCGGTTTTTTAGCTCTGCTTAAGGCGCGGACCACTCTCTTAATCTGGCCCTGGTGGCCCTTGATGGTCGGGTTATAACCCCTGATGGATACTTTTTCAGGATAGCCGTCATCTCCCTTCTCCTTCAGCACATCCACGGGGAGGTCCACCAGAACTGGTCCGGGCCTGCCGCTGGAGGCCAGGATAAAAGCCTCTTTGAGGATTCGGCCCAGGTCCTTCCGCTCCATTACCAGGTAATTATGCTTGGTAACCGGCCGGGTAATTCCCACCGTGTCCGCTTCCTGAAAGGCGTCGTTCCCGATCATGCTCCTGGCTACCTGGCCGGTGAAACAAACGATGGGCACGGAATCGAAATTTGCCGTGGCCAGGCCGGTAATGGTATTGGTGGCGCCGGGTCCGCTCGTTACCAGGCAGACCCCGGTTTTTCCGGTGGAACGGGCGTACCCGTCCGCGGCATGGACGGCGCCCTGCTCATGCCTGGTGAGCACCACCCGGAGATCCGGCTCTTTGAAGAGGATGTCAAAAACCGGGATTACGACTCCGCCCGGGAAACCGAACAACAAATCGATTCCTTCCTGTTTAAGGGCTTTGACAAAAAGCTCAGCGCCTGATATCTGCATAGGTAACTCCTTTTAATCCTTAAGCTCCCTGATTGCTCCCCGGGATGCGGAGCTGACCTGCCTGGCATAGGCATCCAGAAAGGGACTTCCGGTCTGCTTTTTTTTAGGGGAAAAGCTATCCTTTCGTTTCTGCCATTCTTTCTCGCTGATGAGAAGATCCAGGCGTTTGGCAGGAATGTCGATCCGGATTGTATCACCTTCGCAGATGAGCCCGATGGGCCCGCCGGCCGCCGCTTCGGGGGCAATATGACCGATCGCCGCGCCCCGGGTCGCTCCGGAAAACCTTCCGTCAGTGATCAGGGCCACTTCCTTGTCGAGACCGATTCCGGCTATCGCAGCCGTGGGCGAGAGCATTTCCCGCATCCCCGGGCCGCCCCTGGGCCCTTCATAGCGGATGACCACCACATCCTTGGGCTTGATGGCCCGGGCCAGAATTGCCGCCTGGGCTTCCTCTTCGGATTCAAACACCCTGGCGGGCCCCTGGTGGACAAGCATTGAATCATGGACGGCGGCCTTCTTTACAATGCTGCCTTCCGGGGCCAGGTTTCCCTTAAGGACCGCCAGTCCTCCTTCCCTATGATAAGGTTTATCAGGATGGGCGATATAAGTGCCGTCAGGCGCAGGAGAGTCTCTAAAGGAATCTCCAAGGGAACTCCCCGTGATGGTAACTGTCTCCGGCTGAATCGCGCCTATGGAGTGCAGGGCTTTGCAAACAGTCATGACGCCTCCTGCCGAATACAGGTCTTCCATGAAATATGGACCCGAAGGAGCCAGGGAGCAGAGATGGGGAACCTGTTCGCTTATCCTGTCGAAATCTTCGAGGGTTAGCTCGACCCCGGCTGAGTGAGCTATGGCCGGAAGATGCAGGGCTGTATTGGTGGATCCCCCCAGGGCCATATCCACCGCCACGGCATTGAGAAAAGCCCGGCGGGTCATAATTTTCCTGGGCTCGAGATCGTTTAACACGGCCTGCACGATCGTTCGGCCTGCCTTCCGGGCCAGCTCATACCGGGCGGCATACACGGCCGGTATGGTGCCGTTGCCAGGCAGTGCGATCCCCAGCGCTTCGGCCAGGCAGTTCATTGAATTGGCCGTAAAGAGTCCGGCACAGGACCCTGCCCCCGGACAGGCGGAGCACTCGAGCTCTTCCAGCTCGCCGGCACTTAAGTGCCCGGAGGCATATTTTCCGACGGCTTCGAACACGGAATCGAGTCCTACCTTCTTTCCCTTAAAAAAGCCGGCCAGCATGGGACCGCCGGAAACGATGATCGATGGTATGTTGATTATTCCGGCGCCCATCATCATGCCGGGAATTATCTTATCGCAGTTGGTGACCAGGACGAGACCGTCAAGGGCATTGGCCCGGGCCATAATCTCCAGGGAATCGGCAATCAAGTCCCGGCTGGGCAGGGAAAAACGCATCCCCCCGTGTCCCATGGCCAGCCCGTCGCAAATGCCTATGGTTCCAAACTCTGCGGCAACTCCACCCTCAGACCAGATGCCTTCTTTGACCCTGGCCGCGATCTCCTTCAAGTGTTGATGCCCCGGGATGAGCTCGGTAAATGAGTTGGCTATTCCGATCAGGGGTTTAGCAAGGCTTTTTTTATCCCAGCCCAGGGCGTAAAGCAGGCTCCGGTGCGGAGCTCGTTCCGGGCCGTCTTTTAAAAGCGCGCTTTTCAATTTCTTCTTTGCCACTTTTTCACTCCTATTAATACGTAATAAAAAAACCGCTTTTCCCGGGAGGGAAAGCGGCTCTATTAACCATAACCGGTTACAGCGTCTACCCTTCCGGGGCGAGGGAACTTCCTGGAATAATAAGGCTGTTGAGATATACGCTGTAACCAGTCACGCCGGTCATGGTAACTCTTTACCTTATTGTACCTTTTTTGTCAATATCAAAAAACTTTTATATTAGTTTTTTTACCGCCTTGAAAATATTGAATAGTGTATTACTTAAAGCAGATTATTGAGCTATACTGGACCATGACCAAATAATGACAAGGGGAGCCATGACAAGGGGAGCACTTGTTCTGCTGGGAATGCTGACAGCCGGCATGATATTTGCCGGTGAAGATTTGAAACTTGGAGACTGGAGTTATACATTCTCCGAAACAAAGACCGAATCTCCTCCTGCTGGGTTGTGGCAGTCCTTTTCGCTCCCCGGAAACTTCGATCGCCTCGCTTCCGAGTCCGAAGGGTA
This sequence comes from uncultured Spirochaetaceae bacterium, assembly GCA_964514815.1. Taxonomy (GTDB): domain Bacteria; phylum Spirochaetota; class Spirochaetia; order SZUA-6; family DRHE01; genus CAZERV01. Next base: position 10,261 of record CAZERV010000030.1, read on the forward strand.
TTTCTGGCTGCGCAAGCAAATCTCGCTCGGCGAGGAGCCCGGTGCGGTAATCCTCGGACCGGCAGGCATCTCTTACCGGGTGTACCTTGATTCGGTCTTGATCGGCAGCCAGGGAAGCTCGGGGGACTCGTTTATTGCCCCAATGGGTTTATATCGTGGTTACAGCCTGCCCTTTAATGAAGCAGAAATTCCGGCCTACCACTACCTTTATATAAGACTTTATCACTACTATCATTCCTGGATTGAGGGAGGTGTCTGGCTGATTCCTCTGAAAGATTTGACCGCCCGGCTAATCCTTAAGAACTTTTTCTCCCTTCTGTTGAGAGCTTTTCTGATACCTCTCCTTTTTTTCCTTTTTATCCTGTCATTTTACTCTTATTTCATCGAAAAGAATCCTTATTTTATTTTTATCGGCTTACTGTCCTTTTCCGGCGGAATCAGCGGTTTATTTTCCTCATTTTTTACCTTTATTTTTCCTTTTTCGGTGGTAATAAGATTATTTTCTTTCTTTAACATCAGCACCGGAATCTTAGCGGTGCTCTTTGTCGTTTCTTATCTGCAGATGGGAAGAATCAAGCTTTTTCTGGTTCTGCTCTCGCCCCTGGTATTGATCGGTCTGGCCGGTATCTTTTCTAATCGAATTGAAAGCCTTTTAACAATTAGATTTTTCGAGATCTGGGTCGGCCTTTTCACCCTGCTGGTTGGTGCCGGCCTAACGGCCTTTAATTTTAAAAAAAATCCCTCCCGGGCCGTTCCGTTAATAATTTTTTATCTGGTAATTCTCTCCGCCTTTTCCTTTCAATTTTTGAGGTCCGGCCCGACACCGAAAATTTTCCGTTCTTATCTGCCAATTGAGATTATTCTGGTGGTTTTTGTGATCTGGATCATTCAGGTGGAGCTGTATAAAAAAACCCGTCTCTATTCCGGCACGACCGAAGAGCTGGTGGACAGAGTCGAAGCGGACTGGGAATTGATAGAAAAACTCAAGGATGGAAAAGGGAGACTGGAGAAAAGAAACCTGGAAAGCATGAGCCTGTCGGGCCGGCTCATGGACGGCGCACAGGAGCAGGCCCGTTCAATCGGACGGATTATGCATTCCATCGAAGAAGGCGCCTCTGCAGAAGACAAAGTTATTGCAAAGGAGAAGGAGATTCTCGATTCGACGATTAAAGTGGACTCAAGAATTATTGATTTTAACCGGCGTATTCAGGAGGCTCTGAAAGAGCTGAAGGAACTGCAGCGCAAATCACAGACCATAACCAAAGCGGTGGCTCAGATAATCGACATTGCGGACAAGACCCACCGGCTTTCTTTGAATGCATCTATCGAAGCTTCCAAGGCAGGCGAAGCCGGCGGCGGTTTTGCCGTAATAGCTAATCAAATTCGCAAGCTGGCCGATCTGACTCGCCGTGTCTCCGATCATGTCAACGCTATGATCAGAGAATCGAACCTGGGCGTTGAAAAAGGCGTGCAGATGGTCCAAAGCCTGGAGAAAGGATATGAAGGGATAATGTCCCAAAGTGAGAATATCCGCCGGATGATCGAGCACAATTCCCTCTCCCTCGAGGAAGTAAGCCGGGCTCACCAGGAAATTCAGGATGGAGTCGCCGGTGTTGACAGGACCATTAAAACGATTCTCGAGGTTTCCAGGGACCTGCGCCAGATGACCATCAGCCTGGCGGATACCTTTTCCTGGTTCGATGAAGCGCTTCGGGTGGAGAAAGCGGGAGGCAAAGAAGCTCTTCCCTCACCTGTTGAAGCCGCCGAGATCAGCGCCCTGTTGCCCGGTTCCGCAGAACGGGTAACAGCCGGTCAGGCTCCACTAGATCAGGTGCTTTCCGAGCCGGCACTCGCCGCTTTCGAGGAAGAGCTTCAAGAAGACGAAGAGGCGGAAGAGCTGGAAGAGATCGAAGAAGAGCTTTGAAGTTTTTTAATTCAACCCTCTTCGTCTATCAGGCATAGCCATTCGGCTTCGGCGGCCAACTCGTCCCCCACATACGCCCTGCCGCTCTGTTTCAACATCTTTTTGCTGATCCGGAGATTCTTAATGACGCATTTTACCGTCTCACCCGGCCTGACCTGCCGGCGGAATTTCGCCTTATCGACTGAAACTAGAAAAAAGAGGACTTCATCGCCCAGGACTCCGGTCTGACGAATCCCCGCCCCGCCGCATTGAGCCATCGTTTCTATCAGGATTACCCCAGGAACCACCGGGTATTCGGGAAAATGACCCTTGAAGAAGGCCTCCGACTCATCAAAACATTTATAGCCGATAATCTCTTCTTTATCGGCCTTTTCTATTCGCTCCACAAAAAGGAAAGGCTCCCGGTGGGGGAGAAGTTTCTTAATATTTTCCACTGTTAATACCCCTCAACATTGAATTTCCCTTCGCGGCCTTTCATAAAGTTGTAACATTTATCGAAAATATCCACGGGTAATCATTATTACACCAGCCGCCTGGAATGTAAAGACGCGAAAGGTTCAGATGCCCCGAAATGTAAACCAGAAAGAGAAGAACCTGGTCGGATCGATCACTCCGGTCAGGGTAAGGACGGCGAGAACAAGAAACAGAAGCATGAAGGTGAATCTGACCGGCTGGAAAAGGAGTTTTCTACTGGCGCTGACTTTTTTAAAATAGGAATAGGCCAGGACAAATACGGGGAGGGTGAAGAGCAGGCCGAAAAAGAGCCTGAGTCCGCCGGGCCGGGACTGCCGCCATTCTTCAAGATTATTCGCCAGTAAAAAAAGGTAAATATTCAACTTCTGCAGCTTGCCCAGAAGGATAAAGATCCCGATCAAGACCAGAAATATTCCGCTTATAATTCTTATTTTTCTTAGATGGGGCTTAATTTTTTCGGCCTGTTTGAGGAATTGGGAGAAAAAAAGCCCGGCCAGCAGAAAGGGCAGGCCCAGTCCGGCAGAATAGACAGTAAGCAGCATGGTCCCCTGGAGCATATTGTCTCCGGTCCCGGCCAGAAAAAGGATTGAGGCCAGAATCGGGCCCACACAGGGCGTCCAGCCGGCTGCGAAGGCCATACCGAGGAGAAGAGAGCCGAGGATTCCGGAAGGGCTCTTGCTGAAATGAAATCTTTTCTCGATATTTAAGGTTTTCCAGAAATCAAAGATAAAATTGACTCCCAGGAGGATGACCAGGATTCCTGCCGCCAGGTTGATAATTTGGGAGGCTTTACCCAAAAGGATGCCCGTGCCGCTGAATAACACGCCCAGGGCTATAAAGACGATGGAAAAGCCAAGCACAAAGAAAAGGGTTTTCAGGAATATGCTTAGCCTGGACTCTATGTTTGCATTGAGATCATGATAGGAGATGCCGCCGATAAAAGAGAGATAGGAGGGGATAAGGGGCAGGATGCAGGGGGATAGAAAGGAGAGAAGCCCGGCCAGAAAGGCGGCAAAAAAACGAAGATCCGGGTTCATCCTTTCAATATTTCCCGAAACAGGGAAATTATTTCCGGGCTGTACCAGTCTCTACCGCCGACCACTCCGGCGAGTACGATTCCGTCTCTATCTATGATAAAACTGGTAGGAATATTGCGAGCTCCGTAGCTCGCTCCGACCCGGCCGGTCTTATCGAGCAGGATTTGAAAGGTCAGTCCGTAGTCGGTTACAAATTTTTGGACCTGGTTTTTTCCTTCCTGAAGATTTATAGCCAATATTTCAAGGCCTTCTTCGTGCAATTCCCGGTAGAGAAGCTCCATAGAAGGCATTTCTTCCCGGCAGGGAGGGCACCAGGTTGCCCAGAAGTTGAGAAAGACTACCTTTCCTTTCAAGGATCGCAAGGAGACCTTTTCCCCGCCCAGAGATTCCAGTTCAAAATCAACAATGGGAATCTTCTTTTCAAAAACATGAAAACCGAACTGCTTCAGCTCTGTTTGCAGGTCCCTGGCGCCGGGCAGGTTCACATTTTTAGATATCCTGTCGCTTTTTTCGGCCTGGGTCGCATTAGCGGCCGCTGTTTGCTGGTAGGAAGGGGCAAGGGTGTCGGAAGCCGTCCGGAAGCCGGGCTCCTTGCTGCAGGAGCCGATAATGAATAACAAAAGAAGAGAGCATAATGTTAATTTTTTCATATATATACTGCTCATTACATTATTATAATAGTAATCAATAAATTTCAACCTGGCAAGGAGTATTTGGAGAAAAGTGTCAGAAAAAGTATAGTGGAATTATAAAAAGCGTGGGCCAGGGCAAGCCGGTGGAGATTGCGGGTCTTGAGAAAAATAACACCGAAATAGAAGCCCTGGATGAGGGCGATGAAAAAACCCGCCGGACCTTGATAGATGTGACCGCAGGAGAAGAGAAGGCTGCTCAGGAGAAGGCCGATAAACGCGTTTCCGGATATTTTGGAGAGACGGGTCAAGACATAGGAGCGGAAAAATAGTTCCTCCCGGTATCCGGTAACTAAACTAAAGAAAAAAACCAGCGGGATCTGTTTGGGATTGGCAAGCTCCCAGCGGAAACCGGTCGCAAAAAAATTCTTTCCCTTTTCAGGCAGAAGTGAATAGAGCAGGCCCATAGGCAGAAGGAAGGAAAAGATTCCGGCACAGATAAGCAGGGAATAGAACAGGTCTTTGAAGGCCGGTTTGACGATACCGAATTCGGACAGGGGGGGCTCCTTTTGAATCTTAAGTATGTAGGCGATCAGCAGGGTTTGAGGGACCGCGATCAGTATAAACTGGAGCATATAATCGGTCAGATAGAGAGCTTCCTGGTTGAAAGACTGGCTCTGCCAGATGAATCCGGGCAGAAAAAATGCCATGAAGATGAGAATAAGCTCAAGGATTTGTTTCATGATCCACCCATGATAATAGAGTAATCGCTGGACTTTTCCAGGAAATCCTTTAAAATATTGATATATATTAATTATACCAGGATAGAAACGATAATTATACTATGTGGATTCTATTTTTAATATTGCTGGCCCTGCTTCTGGCCTCTTTCATCTATTTGAGAGTAGCCGGCCGCGGTAGTTTTCCCTGGATACAATTTTATACCAAAGGAAAAGAAGCGGGCTTCACCTTTCGAGAGATCAATCTTTTAAGAATGGTATCCATAGAGACTAAAATCGATAATCCGACCGCTCTTTTTTGGTCGATCAAACAGCTCGACCATTCAGTAAAAGAGATTATCTTAAAGCTCCGGTCCAGGGACCTGGAAGAGGATGAAGAATCCAACCTGCTGCTTTCCAAACTCTTTGATCTGCGTAAGAGGGTTGAGTTCGATCTTCCCCGCTATAAGCTGGGACTCAGGTCCTCCCGGGAGATTTCACAGCGCCAGCGGATAAAAATCACCCTGCCGGGGTCGGGACCTTTCCTGGCCATGGTCATTGAAAACCGCCCCAGGTACTTTGCTCTCTCTTATCCGCAGGGACGGGGTCTGCCGGAAGGATTTTCCTGGAAGGGGCAGCAGATCGGTATCCATTTCTGGCGAACCGATGACGCCGGCTATTTTTTAAAGACTAAGGTAACAGAGGACTTCTTCGATCGAAGATACCCGATCATCCACGTGGCCCATACGGATAACGTAGTGCGAACGCAGAAAAGGAGATCCGTGCGTGTCCCCATGAATCATCCGGCCTCTGTTTATCCCCTTAGAACCATCGAATCGGCCAACGAGATGGTGGAAGAATCCAGGGGGTTGAGGTGCCGTTTAAAGGATCTTTCCGAAGATGGAGCTGCGATTATGGTGGGGGGAAGAACAAAGGCTGGAATTCCATTGAAAATTCAATTTAACCTTTCAGATAAGCCCTTAGTCATGTGCGGCATTGTTAAAGGAGCCAATTATGACGCAAAGAAAAACGTGTCAGTCCTCCATATTCAGGCGGTTCCTCCCGGAATACAGGCCAGAAATCATATCCTTACCTATGTCTACAATCTATTCTCTGATCAAGAAAAAGTGAAAATCTAATTCTGGCCTACAATGTGCAGTTTCATCACATTGGTGCCCCCTGTACTGGCCGCAGGAATGCCGGCGGAGATGACGATCAGGTCTCCTTCCCTGACAAATTGTCGCTTTATCAATTCAAGATCGCCTTTGGCAACGGTTTGTAAGAAATCTTTTTCAAACTCGGGAAGAAAAATAGTTTCCAGTCCCCAGACCAGTGATAGCTGGGAATACGTTGTTTCCAGGGGTGTAATGGCGATGATGGGAACCTGCGGGCGGTACATGGCGATCAGCCTGGCGGTCCTTCCGGATATCGTTTGGGCAACAATACAGCGGGCTTTCATGCTCTCCGCCGCTTTGCATACCGAATGCGCGACAGCCTGTTCCGGGGAGAGGCTGTCGCTTTCCTTACCGTTCCGCACCCAGCTCCGATCAAGATCCCGGTATCTTTCAACATGGTCGGCTATTCGTCTCATCATCCGGACGGCTTCCACCGGGTAAGCCCCTGCGGCGGTTTCACCGGAAAGCATGATTGCATCCGAGCCGTCATAAATGGCATTTGCCACATCGGTAACTTCGGCCCGGGTTGGTAATGGGTTCCGGATCATACTGTCCAACATCTGGGTGGCGGTGATGGCCACGATGCCCTGAAGTCTGCATTTTCGGATAATCTGTTTTTGATAGATAGGGATCATTGATAAATCCGCTTCGATTCCCAGGTCACCCCGGGCGATCATTACCCCGTCACTTACCGCGAGAATTGAGTCCAGGTTATTTAAGGCCGTTCCCCGTTCCAGCTTTGCTATTACGGATATTTTCTTTCCCCCTTTTTTAATTTCTTCTTTTACGGCAGTCATATCATCGGCGGTCTGGACAAAGGATAGGGCCACAAAATCTACTCCCTGCTTAATTCCAAACCTGAGGTCTTCGAGATCCTTTTCCGTAGGCGCCCTGGCGGAAAGCGTGAGATCCGGGAAATTTACCCCTTTACGGGAACTCAAGATCCCCCCGTGGATCACCCGGCAGATGAGATGCTTTGGGGTGTGTTTTTCAACCGCCAGCTCTAAAAGACCATCATCGAGCAGGATACGGGCCGATTCCGAGACATCCTGTAATAAACCGGCATAATCGACCGGGATGACCGGTACTCCGGCCTCTTTACGGTAAATCGAGCCGGGAATGAGGCGGACCAGGGTGTCTACATGGAGCTCGATTCCCTGTTCCGGAAGATTTCCCACCCTTATTTTAGGCCCGCCCAGGTCTTGAAGAATGCCGATATTTTCCCCTGTTTTTTCTCTGATTTTCTTTAGCTCATTTATAACCTCAAGTTTACCGGCATGAGTGCCGTGAGAAAAATTCAAACGGGCCACATTCATGCCCGCATTTACCAGGGCATTCAAAGTTTCCGGAGAAGAAGATGAAGGTCCGATAGTACAGATTATCTTGGTCTTACTGCTCATGATAAATAATTATAGCCTATCGTGCCCCAGTTGTGCAATTTATCGTTGATTTTGTTATAAACTCAATATACAATAAATATTAAATACCCTGTGAGGAGTAAATAAATGAAAAGGGCATTCTGGATAATTGCAATACTTGTAATAGCGGTTTCCATTCCGGGAGCCCAGGAAGCCCAGGAAGTTTTAAGAACGTATAAGAGGAATTTTGCAATTGCCAGCCTGGATGTCAAAATCCAGATACTCCAGGACGCGGCAAACAGTTCTCAAAGCATGGGACCGCTCTACCTTCAGGCGGTGAATTATGTTCTGGATAATTCTTCCCTGATTCCCACCGACCAGCGCTTCAGACAGCTCGCCGTTCTGGCACTGAATCAGATCAGGGCTTTATCTTACAGTGAGGCTAAATATTCTCTCTGGAATCTTTTTGAAACCGACCATGAAACCTCGGTGCGGGTCAACAGCCTGAACGCCCTGGGAATCATCGGAAAAGGCGATGCGGAAATTATCCGGAATATAAATCTCTGGATGGACAGCCAGAACACCATTTTTAAAGGTGGGAAGATTACCGATCTGCAGGTAATAAGCGCCTGCGTGGAGGCTTTAGGTCGATTGGGAGATAAATCCTCTTTCCCGATTGTTTTCAGTGCCATGGACGCCGGCTACTCCGAAGCCATTACCAATCAGGCCAGGGCAGCTTTATTGGTCATAGAAGGGGACTTAAAAGAACATCTTATAGGAGTTATTAAGGCCGGTTCCATTCAGGAAAAGAAGCAGGCTCTTCTTATGGCTCTGGTCAGCGACCGGCTTGATGACGATCAGAAAGGCCAGGTCGCCGAATACGGCCTGGATGTAGGCCTGCATACTGCAACGAGGGATACCATGCAGCAGGCGCTTATCCGGGAAATACGTTTTCTAGCCGCCAGGGCGTTGAGTGAAAAGAAATGGTCAAAAGCGACGCCATTGGTTATCGAGCATTTTGATAACTCCCTGTTAGAGTATGACCGCGGCCTGTCCGACAAAGGCCAGCTTTTGGAAGCAGTCGCCTGTCTCGGAAATATGGGCACCCATGAGGCTGCCGTCCGTTTAACCCAATACCTGGTGCTTTTAAACTCATACACCGAAAAGGGACAGGGCTACGACGAGCAGATTGCGCTGGCCGTAGTCAGTAATCTTGGCAAGCTGGGTGATAAAGCGGCTTTTGATGATCTTATCTATGCAACCTATTTGAATTACAGTGCCCAGGTAAAAAAAGCAGCCAGGCAGGCTCTTGAAAGCTTGAAATGGTAAAATGCCTTTTCCTTTCAGGGCAGGTTTTTTTTCCTTTTTTGCCGCAGCCTTCCTGATAACCCTCCTCCTCAGGGCTCCCTCAGGCAGCTTGTGGCTGTGGGGAGTTATTTTTCTGATGTCTGCCCTGGGGCTTACCCTCCTGGGCGGGGGGAGTATTTCCTGCAAACGCATAGGATTGTGCCTGCTGGCCCTGGGTTTAGGAGCAGCCTGCGGGTTTTCCCGGCTCATGACCCTGAATCGGGTCGGAGAAAACATAGCTTCTCCCCGGACGGCGCTCCCTTCTGTTTCCGGGTTCGAAGGATATCTGATTGAGGACAGTTCTGCCTCGAGAAGCTCTCAAAATTACACCATTTACAGGATGAAACTGGTTTATGTCTGGTCCCAAAAAAGAATGCAGGCCTGGGAAGCCCGGGGAAGAGTTGAGGTGAAGGTCCCGGGAGGAGAAAAATTGTACCTGGGGCAGGTGGTTCGAATTCGGGGCCGGCTTTACCACCGGGAAGAGTCTTTCGGAGACCTTTATGAAAGCCTGGTAAGCCCTGAAAAGATCGAAGCGCTGGGTTTTTTGAACGGCCTTTTCAGTTCTCGTTATCACTGGCGGGAGTACCTGAACAATCGGATACATACCCTGGACCCTTCAACATCGGCCCTGCTGGCGGCGCTCTTGTTCGGTGACCGGGAAGAAATCCCTAACGAAATCTATGAGAGTTTTCGTACCTCAGGCAGTCTTCACCTCCTGGCTTTATCAGGGCTGCACCTGGGAATACTTGTCCTACTGGTAGTCATGCTTTTTTCATTTCTCCCGGGCAAGTGGCCGGGAGCAGTGATCGGCTCTGTTTTCGCCTTATTTTATCTCTTTCTGGTGGGCCCCCGTCCCTCGCTTACCCGCGCGGTTATCATGCTTATTGCGGCCGGATCAGGCAATCTCCTTGATCGAGATCCGGAGCCTCTGAACGCCCTTGCCCTGGCCGCTTCACTGATCTTGATTTTGGATCCTGCCTCTGCATTTACGCTTTCTTTTCAGCTTTCCTTTCTTGCCCTTCTGGGGATCATTTTACTTGGGCCTTTGTTGAACGACCTGATGGTGAGAGTTATTCCGCCGGTCTTGAGTCTTCCCCTGGCCTGCTCCCTGGGCGCCCAGCTTACCGTCTCCCCGCTTCTCTTAGCCACCTTCGGAGTGATTTATCCGGTAGGCGTTCTGGCCGCCGTTATTCTGATTCCACTGGTCACTATTTTCATCTGGACCGGACTGCTGTATCTGCTTGTTTCCGTTCTTCCTTTTATCGGAGGACTGGCCGGTCCGCCGGTCTCGAAAATCCTGACCGCACTATATCAACTGCTCACTGCGGTGCTCAGTGCCGGCTCGCGCCTGCCGGGCGTACATGTTGCCTGGAACAGGAATTACTGGTTTTTATTGCTTACCGCATTCGTATTCCTATTCTTTTACCCCCGGAGACGCCTGGAATGGAAACTCACCCGGTGAACTACGATTCCCCTGCTTCGATTAATAAGACTATTAGCCGGTTGGGAATCAAACTCAAGAAACGCTGGGGCCAGAACTTTCTCATTAACAGGGGAGCCAGAGGAAAAATCGTTGACCTGATAGAACCGGCCGGGATGGCAAATGTCTGGGAAATCGGTGCCGGCCTCGGCTGTCTCACCGAAGCCCTGCTTCCCCTGGTGAGGGAGCTGGCGGTCTTTGAGATCGATCGGGGCTTAATTCGTTTTCTAAAAGAAAGTTTTTCGGGCTTTCCTAATTTCAGTATTATTCCAGGCGATGTTCTTAAAACCTGGAAAATAGCCAGGTCTGAGAAGGGCGTCCCCAACCGGGTAGTAGGGAACCTGCCTTACGGGAGCGCCTCCGCTCTTATCGTTTCTTTTATTGAAAATGAGTTCTATCCTGATAAGATGGTCTTTATGGTCCAGAAGGAGCTTGCCAAAAGAATGACGGCAAGTCCCGGCACCAAGAATTATTCTTCTTTTTCGATTCTCTGCCGGTACGCCTATCAGATCCGGGAGTGCTTCGGGCTTAAACCGGGTTCTTTTTACCCCGCTCCCGAGGTCTTATCTACCGTTATTGAGCTCCGCCCCAGGTCGGGGGCGGAACCGGCGCTGAACAGAAAACTCTTTTTCAGCCTGGTAAAGACGCTTTTCAGCTCCAGGAGAAAGACCATTCAAAATAACCTGTCCGCCGGTGGAATGCTGGCCGGCTTTCCTAAGAGATTGCTCCTAAAGGCTCTGGCGCTTGAAGGGATCGATCCGCAAACCCGCAGTGAAACTCTGGCCCCGGAAGCATTTATTCACCTGGCAAACCGGATCCAGGCCTTAAGCGAGGATCTTCAGGCTTTTTAGGATCCCGGCTAAGGTTTCTCTGTTTACCGCGCTCAAGGGACACATCGGGAGGCGGTAGACTTCCTGTAAAAGCCCTTTCATGGCCATGGCCGCCTTGACCGGAATCGGGTTTGTTTCCAGGAACATGGCTTTGAAAAGGGGAAGCAGGCGATAGTGCATTTCCCTGGCCCTGTCCCAATTTTTATTTAAAGCCGCTTTAACAAACTCACTCATCCTATCAGGAACGAGGTTGCCGGCTACTGAGATGACTCCCTTTCCCCCCAGGGCCATGAGGGGAAAAACGAGATTGTCGTCCCCGGAAAGCACGATAAAGGAATCCGGCTTGTTGGCAATCAGGTCCATCATCTGGGGGATACTGCCGCTGGCCTCTTTAACTCCCACGATGTTTTTGTGTTCCGCTAGCCTGAGCATGGTAGAGTTTTCGATATTCTTTCCGGACCTGCCCGGAATATTATAAACCAGGAGTGGAATATCAACCGCATCTGCAATGGCCGTAAAATGGCGGAAAAATCCTTCCTGGGTCGGTTTGTTATAATAGGGAGCGACCTGGAGGCTGGCCTCGGCGCCTATCTTTTTGGCTATTTCTGTTAGATGAATGGCTTTCTCAGTGCAATTGGAGCCGGTGCCGGCGATAACGGGCACCCGTTTCCGCGCTTGATCCACCACAATGCGAATTACCTGTTCGCTTTCCCCGGCACTCAAAGTCGGGCTCTCTCCGGTAGTACCAACCGGCACGAGCCCGTCGACACCGTTTTCGATCTGAAAATCGACCAGTTTTCTCAAAGTGCTCTCATCCAGTTTTCCGTCCCCGTCAAAAGGAGTGACCAGGGCGGTAAAGACTCCTTGAAACATGATTTACCCCCTTTTCCTGGTTGAATAATAAACTATAATAATAAACCTTAATTTTCATTGGATCAAGGGTTGAATATTTGAAATAATCGTTTATAATGAACCTGAATAAGGAAGGTCTATGATTATCTGTTATAGCAAATCGGAAAAAGTCCTCCGGCTTCTTAAGCAAATTCCGGAAGAAGGGATTCGAGAAGTAGCCACCCAGGAAGAGTTGGCCTCCACAATTGTGGGAGGAAGCGATATCTCATTGGTACTCATTCACCTTGAAGAAATCTCCGGCCCGTGGGAAGGGTTTTTGTCTTCTCTTAGGAAAACTTTTACTCTTCTAGAGAGCTGTTTACTATTACCGCCGGGCCGGGCAAAAAAGCTTCCCGGTTACGACGTGATAGAGTTCAATGAAGAGACGTTGATCGATGATGTAAAAAGCCACCTGGCCTCCCTGGCAAGGAAGAACAGGCGAAGACACCAGAGGTTTGACTGGCCCCTGACGGGACATTTGATAATTCCCCGCCAGTCCGATGCGGAGGGAAACCCGGTAGTTCCCGACAAGATCGATGAAAAATTCCGGGTCGGGTCTATAAGCTCCACCGGGGCCTTTCTGGAAAGCGACTCGTTCTCGCCCAGGCCGGATATTGAAGGAACCATAATGATCAGCTTCCATGATTTTAAAGTGCTGACCGGTTGCCGGGTCGTAGGCGGGCGAAGGGCTTCCGAAGGCCGTTCGCCTGGGTTTGGCATCGAGTACACCGATCTGACTACGACCTCGCAAGCGATCATCGATGAAATGGTTCAGGATGAGCTCTTGAGACGCCTTATCAATCCGGATAAACCTCCCCGTCCTCCTTCACTGACCTGAATCAGACATCGAGAGGAAAGCGCTTTGACGAAGCTATTAATTTTTCGGCTTGCCGCGGCAAGCTACTTCTGCTAATATGACGGAATGTTGAGGATAATCATTCACGGTTGTAGCGGCAGGATGGGGCAGGCGGTCGCCCGGGCGGCTGAAGCGAGCCCGGATATTGAGGTGGTGGCCGGCATTGCCAGGACCAAGACCGGTCAGGAGTGTCCATTTCCCGTTTATACCAGGATTGCGGACTGCGAGGTTAAGGCGGAGGTGATCGTTGATTTCTCCTCCCCGGAGGCGCTCGTCCTGCTTTTGGTGGGGGCGGTGCGGAAGAAGACGGCCCTCATCATTGCCACCACCGGGCTAACCGAAGAGGATAGGAAGTTGATCCGGGAGAAGGCGGAGCTGATCCCGATTTTTCAGGCGGCCAATATGTCTTTGGGGGTGAACCTTTTAACCGAGCTGGTGCGGAAGACCGCTGCCGTAGCCGGGGATGGTTTTGATATTGAGATAATTGAGAAGCACCATAATCTGAAGAAGGATGCTCCTTCAGGGACTGCCTATGCCCTGGCCGAGGCGATCAACGAGGTTTTTCTGAAATCGAAGAGCTATGTTTTCGGCCGTCATTCCCGGGATGCCAGGCGCGATACCCGGGAAATCGGCATTCATGCGGTCCGGGGCGGCACGATTGTGGGGGAGCACCAGGTGATCTTCGCCGGCCAGGATGAGGTCCTGGAGCTGGGCCACGCCTCCTATTCCAAGCAGGTCTTTGCCGCAGGGGCGCTTGAGGCGGCCCGCTATCTGGCCGGAAAGCCGGCCGGATTCTATACCATGAAGGACATGATTACCGAGCACAGCGCGGTTACCAATCTGTATACCGCCGATGATGAGGCGCTGGTTTCGATCAACGGGATCTCCTATGATTCCCGGATCATAACGGCGGTTTTCCGGAACCTGGGGGAAGAGGACATAAACATAGACATGATCAGCCAGACAGCGCCGGTGGAGAACCGGGTAAACATCTCCTTCACCCTGCCCAGGAAGGATGTGGAGCGGACGATTCATCTAATCCGTAAGTTTCAGGACACGATTCCCGATATCTGGATGGACATCAGGAAAGAGATTGTGAAGGTCACGGTCGAAGGGGTCGGCATGGAGAGGCAGTCCGGGGTGGCGGCCCGGGTCTTTGAAGCGCTGGCGGAGGTGGGAATCAAGATCCAGACCGTGACCACCTCGGAGACGAAGATCTCCTGCATCGTGGACCAGAGGGACGCTCCGAAAGCCGTCGCATCGATTAAAAAGACTTTTGGAATCTGATGGAGATAGGTATTTATGGGTTGGGCCGGTTCGGTTCTTTCTTTTCTTCCCTTTTATCAGGATATTCTACCGTAAAGGCGTTTTCCAGGAACCCGGAGCATAAGACCCCGGCAGGAGTCAAGCGGGTCCGGGAAGAGGAACTTTTTCCCCTCCCGGTGATGATACTCTGTGTTGCCATTTCCTCACTGAGAGAGGTGCTTGAAAGGATTGCACCCAGGCTGAAGCCCGGCATCCTGGTCATGGATACCTGCTCGGTCAAGGCGCTGCCGGTCGTCTGGATGCGGGAAATACTTCCCGGCCCGGTCGATATCCTGGCCACCCATCCCATGTTCGGCCCGGATTCCGCTGCCGACGGAGTCTCCGGCCTGCCGCTCATATTATCACCGGTAAGGATAGGCAGGGAAAGGCTCGAAGAATGGAGGACTTTCTTTTCCTCTCTCGGGCTGAACGTTTATTTGATGGACCCTGATGATCACGACCGGGAAGCGGCCCTTACACAGGGGCTGACCCATTATGTCGGCCGGGTACTGGCGGAGCTAAAACTTAAGGACTCAAAAATCGCTTCGGTGGGATACCGGAAGCTTCTGGAGATTATAGAGCAGACCTGCAATGATTCCCGGCAGTTATTTTTTGATCTCCAGAAGTATAATCCTTATACCCAAGAGATGCGGGAGTCCCTAAGCCGCTCTCTTAAGTTGATCGATGAACAGCTCGATACTGGTTCTTCTTGACAGGCCGCAACCCTGTGCGGTAACATGAAATAAATCTTTGGAGAGAGTAATGAGAGAGGTAAGAATCAATCACATTGATGAAAATGAGATCGATACTATCCTGGCCGAAGATATAGATTTCAGTGGTGTGCTGACCTTTAATAAACCCCTTATGATCAAAGGCCGATTCAAAGGTGAAATCAAGTCCTCATCCGATCTCTTCATCGGCGAGAAAGCGGTGGTAAGTGCGAAGATAGAAGCGAACCGGATCTCTGCCGAAGGCAGAATTCACGGTGACATTATCGCTCATGCCCAGGTAGAGTTGTTTGCCAGCGCAACCGTAGACGGAGACATGACGACTCCTGATCTCATCATGGAAAGTGGCTGCAAGTATAACGGACTCTGCGTGATGACCGACGGAAAAGCCGTACTTAAAAAGGAAAAAAGTGAAACTTAAAATACTATTGCTCGTATTGATTCTGATTCCGGTCATTTTCCCGGGTCGCGGGTCGGCCCAGGAAAAACTCGATGCCCTTGATCTCTACCGGAACGGGCAATATGAAGAGGCAATTGAGGTGTGCCTGCAGGAGCTTGTGGAGATGCCCAACAGGATGGATGCCCATGCCGTGCTGGGCTGGAGCTACTTGAAGCTTAAACGCTACCAGGAAGCCTATGAAACTTCCGAAAAAGCACTTAAGATTTCCCGCTATGATCCCAGGAATATTGAGATCGCCGGAGAAGCCCTCTATTATCTTGACAGACACCGTGAGGCTCTGGAATATTTTGAAGAATATATCGCCATCGCCCCGGAGGGCTCCAGGGTCGAGATCGTATACTTCTTCATGGGAGATATCTATATTCAACAAGGGCTTTATAACAAGGCCGATATCGCCCTTTCCACTGCTTTATACCATTCATCCAATGTAGCTGCCTGGTGGACTCGCCTGGGTTATGCCAGGGAAAAAGCAGGTGATTTCCAGTGGTCTCTGGAAGCTTATAACAAGGCTCTGTCCCTGAATCCCAACCTGGAAGATGCCCGCCGGGGCAAATCCAGGGTGGAACAGCGGTTGAGTGAAGGATGAGAGCCGCTTTTCACACCTTCGGCTGCAAGCTGAACCAGTTTGAGACCGAAGCCCTGGCTTCTTCTTTCCGGAGCCAGGGCTTTTTAATTGTTACGGTAGATCGTGAAGCGGATTTTTATATCATCAATACCTGCACCGTGACCTCAAAGAGCGAACAGAAGGCCCGCAGATTGATCCGGGGTCTTTCCCGTAAACATCCCGATTCTCTTTTGATCATTACCGGCTGCTACGCGCAGTTGAATAGAGACGCCCTGTTCGTTTTAGGCGATAACCTGGCGGTGGTTCCCCAGAAGAAAAAAGATCAGTTGCTGGAGTTTCCGGCCTTTCTGGCCAGGACGCCTGACCTTCCGAAGAATAAAGCGGCCTGTTTTACCCTTTTCTTATCCAGGGTGGCTGCGGCTGAAAGGGGACAGTTCCGTTTTCAGGTCGACAGATACAGCTTCCATAGCCGGGCTTTTCTGAAAATACAGGACGGGTGCAATTACCGCTGCGCGTACTGCCGGATACCCCTGGCAAGAGGGGCTTCCGTGAGCTTAGATCCTGAGACGATTATTTCCAGGATTCTGGAGATTGAATTTTCCGGATACCGGGAAGTGGTGCTCACGGGAGTCAATATTACCGCTTACAGGCACGGGAATGCCGACCTGGCCGATCTTCTGGGCCTGGTTCTATCCCAAAGCTCGCAGGCTCGCTTCAGGTTGTCCTCTTTAGAGCCCGAAACGATCGATGAAAGGCTCGCCCGGATTCTGGGGCATCCGAGAATCTGCCCCCACTTCCACATTCCCATGCAGTCCGGTTCGGATAAAACACTTCTTTCTATGCGGCGGAGGTACAGGTCGGAGCGGGTTGCAAAAGCAGTAGGTCTGTTAAGGGAAGCGAAGCCCGGGGCGTTTATTGCCGCGGATGTTATCGCCGGTTTTCCCGGAGAAGCGGAGGAAGATTTTCGTTTAACCAGGGCGCTTATTGAGAGGCTTGCCTTCAGCAAGCTGCATGTTTTCCCTTTCTCCCCCCGGCCCGGGACAAAAGCAGCTTCTATGGGGAAGCGGGTGCCGGAGCGCATCAGGGATGAGCGGGTAGGTGAGCTCCTGGCAGTTTCCGGGAGGCTATATGCCGCTTACCTGGAAAACTGGCAAGGAAAAGAGGTGGATGTTATACTGGAGAAGGCAGACTCCGAAGTAAAACTCTGGAAGGGACTCAGTGATAATTATCTGAAGGTGCTTGTGGCCGGTATTCCTCCAGAGCCGGCACATTCAGGTGGGTGCGTGCGGGCAAAGATCGATTCGATCGGTGAGCCTTGCCAGGGCCGTTTTACGACCGCCGGTTGAGGGTGGGACTTCGAGTCCAACTTGTTTTTTACTGAAATTGCTATATACTTATCAATGTATTAATTTAAGATCATTATTAATGAATAGACGCATACTTTTAACAGCCATGTTTATCTGTGTTTTGACCGCCGGTCTCGTTGTCGCCCAGACCGGCGGCAAGCTGGAAGCGCCTTTTGTTCCCATGAGTCCGGAGGTTATGGCCCAGGGCGGCGCGTTTACGGCCAATGCTCACGGCTATAACGCCTTGTTTTACAATCCGGCCGGGTTCGCCATGCCCGGCGGATCCCTGACGGTAGCCAGTTCAACTGTCTGGGTCTATGGGAACCCGTTCGAGTTCTGCAGAACAATGGGCAGCTCGGGATCGGACCCTCTTGATGATTTTGTGGCTCAGGAAACTACCAGGGGCGGCTTCGGTTTCGGTTTTTCCGGCGGCATCGGTTATGTCGGCAGCGGTCTCGGTCTCGGCGCTGTTTTGAACATAGATTCCTATCTTTACGGCTCTTCTGCCTCAAGCGCCCGTGGCGATATCAATGCGACCCTGGCCTTCATAGCCGGACTCGCCCTGCCTGTAGACCTATTCGGGCTCAAGGTTACCTTCGGCTTGGACATAAAACCGCTGGTTCGTATCAGTGCGCCTTTCGATATTACGACTGCCTTCGCTATGTTGAATGCTATCAAAAGCGGCGGAGACCCCCTGGCTCCTCTAATGCAGGTCCCCGCCCGCCACGGCTACGGCTTTGGCATAGACCTGGGCGCCATTGTTGAGCTGGACAGGCTGAAGCTCGGTATTTCGGTGCGCGATTTCCTGGGAACCAGGCTCATCTATCGGGAACATAATTTCGGGGATATCCTTAACTCGCTCCAGTCGACGGTGGGTTTCCCGGCCGGGGGAGCCGAGTTGACCGGTTATATGATCCCCATGGAGGTGAGTGTGGGCGCAGCCTATCATCCGGACTTAGGCAGTTTGAAGTCTACCATAGATCCGGTATTTCAGGCCGAGCTTGGAGATATCCTGGGCGTGATCCGGGACGGCCGCTCCCCCTTAAGTCTCCTGCATCTGGGGGTGGAGGCCGGGCTCTTTTCCATTTTTACACTCCGGGCAGGCTTGAACCAGGGGTATCTTACCTTGGGCGGCGGGGTCAAGCTTCTATTCCTGGACCTGAACTGGGCGTATTTTACCCGGGAAATGGGGAGATACCTCGGTGACAGGCCGAATACGGGTATGACGATGGAAGCGGCGATTCGCTTTTGATGAATACCAGTGCTGACGCACGAGTTGTAAGTGTCCGATGAATACCGCCATTATTGACATTACTTTGCTGAAGTGTTATATTGCGCCTGATTTTTGGGCCGCTAGCTCAGGAGGTAGAGCAACGCCCTTTTAAGGCGTGGGTCAAAGGTTCGAATCCTTTGCGGCTCAA
>CAZERV010000031.1:0-28371 GCA_964514815.1 uncultured Spirochaetaceae bacterium
TTCTTGAGAAAATAGGAATCCCGTAAGGGAGGACGATTGCCTAAGGGGTAGAGGAATGGTGGAGGAAGCGAAGGCTCTCTTGTATGAACGGATCAGAACTTTATGTACAGAGAAGGGCCAATGACCTCCGCAAGGAGGAGGCGCCTCTGGACTCGGAAGCAAATGAGTTAAAAAACTCCAATCCAGGATTACAAAGGCAATCAGAGGAGTAACTGATCGCCGCCAACAGTACATGTTGGTCGTAGATAGCTTGAGCCGTTTGACTTATGTGACGGGAAACCGTCATGCACGGTTCTTAGGGGGGAAGGGGGCTGCGAAGCCCCCGACCTACCCGACTATTAATGTGCTTTCAACAGATTCAATATACTTCTTATTTAGGGCAGACGAAGAATAATTTGAAAGGGAAGAAAACAAATGAAAAAGCTGCTTTTAATGAAAACTCAGAGAAATCAAGTACTTGAAGAACTTAAAGCTCAGGGGCTTTCTGTTTCTGAATTCGAGTGGATCGAAGTCCAAAAGAATAGGATACCGATGGTTGCTGACGAGGGAATTGTTTCAGTACTGACACACAAACCAACTGAATATTGCTTCTGCTCGTTCGTGAATGGATTACCAACCTTTAAAGAGAGTTCGAATCCCCAGACCTTTGGGCTATGATAACCCAAGAGAGGAAATTGGCAGAAGTAACTATTAACATAACTGATGATCCGATTACTCAGGATCAGCGGGAGCAAATTGCTCACGGTATTGGTGAGATTAGGCGCTTCTTAATCGAAGATCGCGATCAACAAAAACAAACAGTTGAATTTATCATGGACAAGCTAAATTATCTCGAATCATCTGCAAAAAGGATATCGCGTAAAGACTGGCTGCACACTGCAATCGGGATTTTATTTATCATCGCTATAGGAATTGCACTCCCACCAAATGAAGCTCGTGATCTTTTTAGTCTTGCTACTAACGCTTTTGCAGATGTGTTTACCAAGCTTTTACCTTGAGAATTGAGTAAGCCCAGTTTTGGCTAACCACACCCTTGGGATACCTCTATCATATTTTTGCTCTGTAGGTTAGGCAGCCGAGAGAGATAGGCATTATATCTCATCCCATTCTGCTAAGGTAATTTCTCGTTTAATAATGAATTCGACTTCCTTGAGCATGAAACGGAGTTGAGGAGATGAATATTCAGCATTTGAAGGAATGGCTAAACAATGGGCCGAGTAGGTCATAAATTGATGTTTTGCTCCAGAGAAAGGCCCGTCAAACCCCAAACCACGGAGCTTCTTAATAAATACCCTCCGCTTACAAGGTTTCCATCGGCTCAACGATTATCTCTTTATTTAGGTCAATGTCCTCGATTACAGGCAGTTCATGGCCCTTTTTCAATCCTATTAAGACCCAATCTTCCAGAGTGGAGTGCAGCTCCTCCTCACACTCCCGCAGGCTTTTCCCAAATGCGAGAACTCCGGTACAGCCTATAATATTTCCAGCGTAGGTACCGTCCTCAAGCTTTTCATAGACTGCCCGGGCCAAAGCCTTGTCAATATAGTCACTCAGTATATATTCAGCCACCGTTCGCTCCTCACCTTTTAATATACAATATTTACCCAAGACCTGAAATCCTCTTTCTTTCAACAACTTACGTCGTTAAGGACTGTTCTTTGTCTTCATCTTTAGCTTGTGATGAGATCGAGTATATCAAACTAAATCGATGCCGGAAAAATCCACACTGAAGCAGAATTGAATACCTTCCACAACGCCCGTTTCCTCGTACCTTGCTTTCGCCAAGGCACGTAACCTTCGGAGACATGAGAGCAGATTTCCTCTCAACCGCTCCGTAATTTGGGGAAGAACTTAGGTTTGTTAGACTTGGACTAATTTCTGATTTAAGACCTTTTCAAGCCTTAAAATCGTTTTCAACGTGGGATTAGTTTTAGATGTACTTTCAATTCTTTGATAGGTCTGATACTTGATACAAGCTTCTTAGCCACATCAGACTGAGAAAGTCCCAGAGCCTCTCGCTGCTTTCTCAACCATATTGCAAATGCAACCGGAGTTTCGGGCTCAATATAAATAACCTCATCTCCCTTGAGTTTTGATGGATTTGGTTTCTTCAATCGTTTCTCCATATGTAAGGCAGCCGGGAAGGTCTGGAAAACGTACGTTGTAGACTTTGTCCTCATCATTGTATTCGAAAAGGGCTGGATATGTGCATATGCGATCATTTTAAACCTGCCTCCTTCAAGATACTATTTAGTGTTCCTTTCGGAATATCTTTCTTCCCATGGACAGGTTATCGTGAGTGTTCTTTCTTGTTTCTTCATAATGTGATGTGAGCCGGTAATTCTATCAAGTTGCCATCCATGTGCGATATCGGAGGTATTTCCCAAATACTACCGATGGGGCATAATTGGATACAAAAGTGTTCGCAAATACACGCTGCGTTAGGCGATATTAGTGAACAATAATCGCTTTCTTATTCCGAACTGGATTCGAGTTAAGAATCTGGCTTCCTAATTGCTTGCCCGCGGAACAAAGGCTGTTACACGAGTTTGGCCTGATAAGTATGGACAGAGGCCATACTTGCTGGAGACACTTATCGATCCCGGGCGGTACTACGGAACAAGTTATAAAGCTGCGAATTGGATTTATGTAGGCAGCTCGAAGGGCTACGGCCTGGGGAGAGGTGGGTATGAATATCACGGATCACTCAAGGAGGTGTATGTATATGTAGTAGAGCGAGATTTTCGCAAGATCATTAACTGTCGACAACGTCCTTTTTTCTGGAAGTGCCCGATATCTCAGAAGAAAGAGAAGGCAGATTCAATGATTATACAAAGAGCAGATTATGATCCTGATCTGATAAACTGTCAGGGGCTGACCCCGGAGATGATCGAGAATCTGGCGGAAGAAAAGATTTTAGTTTCATGATGAGTTTCGGGATGCTTTCTGCCGCGTGGAACAAAGCATTTTGGGGCAATACTATCTACAAGGACTGCTGGGTAATATACAGCGAAAGAATGTAGAGGCGATCGCGCTGCAGTACCTTGGCACCTCTCGTGTTCGGGCGCTGCAAAAGTTCATGACCAGTTATCGGTGGGAGCCAGCGGTTGGCGACCTCCGTCATGCGTTGCCTCGTACTGCTCCCACCTCAAACCATCTATTCCCGGCGCCGCCTCCGCAGCAGGTCGCCCTACCTTGTTCGGCGGCTTTACCAGTACTATGAGGCTGTCCGACTTCATGTGTCCGTGCATCGCTGGATTACGGTCTCCGACCTTCCCAGCGCGTCCTCCCGGGCCGTCTTTGGGGTTGGCCCGGAGGTTTCCTCAATTGAGCTTTTGCTTATCCATACCTACAGGCGTGGATTTCTTCATATAGGTGCCCTGGCTCCATTGAAGATGGGCGCCGCGCGAAGTTCTTTGAGGTTCTGTCTCTGGTATTCAAGAGATAGACTGCCTGTGAGACTACCACCGAGTGCCCGGCGGGAACATCGCTCCATCGCGATGGGATCTCACTCCGTCGATAGCCCCTCGCTGCGTTGCTCGGGGGCCTTTTCAGGGATAATTGTTTTCTGGTTATCATTTGGCATAAAAAAGAATATGGGGTTGCTGAATCTATTCATTGACGATATTATTAAAAGTTGAGGAGAATAGGAGGTGCTTGTGTTAGAGAAAGAATACGAATACTTCAATTCAATCAGAACCCGATTAGTGAAGGAGCACCCTGGAGATTTTGTGGTCATCAAAGATACAGAGATATTGGGTATCTACAAAACACAAGAAGAAGCTTTCAAAGCAACCACGGATGTCCCCTTAGGAGAATTTCTTGTGCAGCAGTGTATCTCCGAAGAAGAAAGCATTCAAAAATATTACTCCAGAGTGATTTTTGGCTGAACAAGAACGTTTCGATGCTTTTACAGTAAAATCTAATGGACTGCTCAGGGTAATAAAGACTAAAGCTCGCATCAGGCCAGCTCAAAGTATTATTGATCTCTATAAATTGCCCCAAGTTGACGCTGAAGTTGAGGCGATTTGGGATACTGGTGCTACGAATACATCAATAAGCTCACATTTGGCACAACAGCTCAATCTGAAGCCAGTCGGGAAAGTACCTGTCTCCGCAGCAGGCAGTAGGTATCTATCCAATGTCTATATGATCGATATATGGCTTCCCAACAGAGTCATAGTAAAAGATGTGAGAGTGACAGAAGCAAAGAATATCCAAGAATCAGAAATACTTGTTGGAATGGACATCATTTGCCTTGGCGATTTTTCCATTACTAATTGCGATCAACAGACGTGTTGTTCGTTTCGAATACCAGCGGGTAAAAAGCATATCGATTATGTTGCGGTTGCACAAAGATTAAAAAGAGAAGCACAGAAAAAATCACAAACTCGACAGCAGTTCAAGAAGTTGACCAAAAGTAAACGAAAAGGAAAAATGCACTAAAACTAACAAAAAGTCAAGTATTCCAGACTGTCATTATTACCTTCAGTTTTCTTTATTCGGTGATGAATGTGTAGTTACTCATCTTGTTGGAGTCTCTGCATACACAACGGACACCAACCACTCTGGTTGATCCAAAGTGCTTTTTGTTTCTGACGAGGCAGAGCGCGACCATAGGGGTAACGATGACCACCCTGGATGAGCTGCCGCGCAGGTGGACATGGCCGGTATGTGCAGCAATGGAGTCGGGGATAAATGCATTAGAGAATCATGGATTGGACCAGTGTCCTGATAAGGATTATTTATTCATGTCTGCAGCCAGGCATTCTTCCCTATCGCTTTTCATGGCATTAGCAGTAAAGGCTATGATCGGAATATGCTCCCTTTCATCTTGCTCTCTCATCCGTATCTCCTTTGTTGCCTCCTTACCGTTCATCTCCGGCATCTGCATATCCATTAGGATCAAATCAAACTTTTCTTGCTCAAATAAAGTCACTGCTTCTTTGCCATTTTCGGCTATCGTTACCTGATGATTCTTTCTCTTTAAAAGCAGTTCAATCAGTTTTTGGTTTATCCTATTACCTTCTGCAACCAGAATTTTTAATGGCGGCATTTCTTGAACGGCATCTAGTTTTTTTTGGGCTGCTTCATACTTTTCAAGCTCTGCATCACTCGGAAGAGCAAACGGTTCCGAACCATTAATCCTGATTAATAGCCACCTCGCGGCAGCTCTTCATGATCCTGTCTGTTTTGTTGGCTTGAAGACAGAAGGCCTCGAGTCTGGCCTGCAGGAGCTGTGGAAACGGATTTCCATCTGTCTCTATGGATAGAAAGGGTAGATCATCCGCCTTTGGATATAGCCTGCCGTCGATCTTCTTGATTTTACCTATTCCATCAACGGACATGCTGTTGGCCAGCAGAGCCTCGGATAGCCTGGTTGGCATACAGCCGAAGGGACCTATCGAGATAACGCCACAGGCGTTGTGCAGTATCTCTCTTATCGTTAGCCCCACAGTCAGTATCGCTTCACCGTACACGTGCTTGCTCAAGAGGGGCGTGGCATGGTTTATCGTCTTTTCTATATCGATCATTTCAAAGGCGTAGAGACCCGATTCGGCAAATATCTTTTTAATTTTCTTTTCAAGACGACTCATTATGGAGATAAGTAGGCTAAATTTGATTTTTTTGGACAAACGTATCTTCCTTCCCCTGGGCTTCAGCTTGAAGAGGTAATTTGTGTAGGCAAGCCATTCTGTAACCGGAGCGATTCTAACGATGAAGCCTTGAGATTCTAACTTCTGTATGATTTCTCTCTGGCAAAAATGGTCTTGCCGGACATATATCTCTCCAACTAAGGCGATATATTTGGCGTCAGTAATGGGATATTTGAGGGGAATTCTGCTTAATTCTTGGGCGATACTGCGTGTAACGTTGACCACTTCTTCTTTGGGTCCGCTTTCTGCCCATTCGATGAGCCTCTCCCATTGTCGAGAGTGAATTTGCAGGGCCCGTTCCCTATCCACAGCCAGTACCCGCAAAACACTCTTGGCCTCTGCCATCAGATCGGCAAAAAAAACTGCCTGCCATAATATATCAATGACCTTGAAGAGAGCGGCTATTTCACTGTAGCCGTTCACGCTGTTCAAAGAAAGCACAGTGACATTCTTTATTTTCAGATTACGAATCAGGTTATTCATATAGACATGATACTGACCAAATCTACAAGGACCATCGGAGCTGGGCATGAAAAACACGGTGATTTCGTCTTTACTTTCCTTTCTCTCGAGATAATTGAGTAAACTCCCCATGGTCAATTGCAGAGGAAGACACTCCTTGCAGGAGCTGTTCTTTCTGCCTGTTTTTAAGCTTTCGAAGTCAGGCACAGGAAGCGGCATGGCGTTAATGCCTACCCTTTTGAGCACCGCCGATAATGCCTGAATGTTTAACTCACCCATAGAGGGAATCAACACCCTGATGTTTTCATCGGTGAACTTGTATCTTTTGTTGCCGGAAGAGATAATCGTAACGTCGTTTCCATCGATCTCTATCGAAGCCGGGTGGTAGCCTTTTACAGTTTCTTCTTCTATTTTATTACGCTTTTCCAGCTCTCTGTATCTGTCTATGATATCCAACACCGCTTCGATCCTGGTATTGATGCCCGTATCGGCTGTATGGTTATCCAGCTCCAGGGTTAACGATGGCTTTGTGCCCATTATCTGCCGGAAATAGGTAATAACGAAGGAATCGGGTCCGCAGCTGAAATTCGTAATATAGGTTCCATAAAGATTGGGATGCTCCTTGACGAACTTCGCACAGGCCAGGATCATTCTACCCTGGCCCCAGTACATGCTTCTGTCGACATTCCTGTCTTCAAAAACCAGAAAATCGTAGGGGATCAATCTTACCCCCCGGGATGCAAACTTATAAGGAATGGACATATTGACCTCATCGGCGAAGGCGTTGTAGGATCTGCCGAATAGAACCATCCCAATTTCATCCGAATCCATCTCTTCTAATAACTGTCTACCTATTCTCTTACATTCGCGGTAGAACTCTCTCTGCTTACCGCAGGCGTATTCAAAGGCAGCGCGTGCCTCTTGTTTGGAAAAGTCCAATTTTTTGGCCATAGCAATAAATTGTGGTCTTTCCCTTTCAATGCCGTCCTTAAACCAAAGCAGAGGCGTCAGGATTTGGGCTGTTATGCCAAACGCCTCTTTTAATACGTAGGGCTCTCCCTGCACGAACAAGCAGTTTTTGTAGGAGGCCGGGCCCTCTCCCTCTGTTTCGAGTATTTGGGGCAGAAAGAAGTAGTCGGGGTTTTGGTCAATCAGGTCTGCGCACAGGCCGTGAGACACATCGTAGGGATAACAGAAGGAAGAGCCCTTCTTGTTGACCCCTTCCGGCTTCACCTCTTTCGATAGGATTACCCTCATTCCGAGCTTTGTGAAGAAGTTGTAGAAAAGGGGATAGTAGGTGTTCGTCAGGAAGGACTTATTGATCCCTATTGTCTTGCTGTTGCCGTTTGGCTCGAGGCTGCAGTATTTGTCAAAGACCAAACTCTGTCTGAGCTTCACGAGGTCCAGCTTTTCCGTGTTGTAGCTCTTCTTGCTCCTCAGGTTGTAGTACCTGTTACAGGCGCCTCCGAAGGGATGGCTTTGCCCGTCGATTTGAATCATCCTTATATCACACTTCCGGTCGCATCGCTCCTTGCCGCCCCTGCAGGTGAAGCTCCTGATATACTTGACCTCTCTGGCTGCCAGATCGGACAAATCGAACTGCTGCTCCTCCATCAAGCCCAGCTCCAGGCGGGTCTTCATTTCCAGGGCCACACCAAAGGCGCCCATTAAGCCGGGATTCGGAGGTACAACGATCCTCCTGTTCAGCAGAGACGCCATGGCCACGGGTACCGCCCTGTTGTAGCAGACCCCCCCTTGCATGAAGATCTTTCTTCCAAAGGGTCTGGCCCCCTTGACTTTGTTCAGGTAATTGGCACAGATCGAGTAGACCAGGCCGCTCATGATGTCTCGCCTGCCGATACCCTCTTGAAGGGCCGTCTTGATGTCGCTGTTGATAAAGGCGGCGCACTGATCGTTGAAATTAGGAGGCTTCTCTGCCTGCAGCGCGAGAGCCTCGATGGCACGGCAGTCGATATCGAAGCTCTCCTTAGCCACCTCTTCCAGGAAGGAACCGGTGCCCGCCGAACAGGCCTCGTTCATGGCATAATCTGAAGGCACGCCGTTGGTGATATAGGTATATTTGGCGTCTTGCCCTCCTATCTCAAAGATCGTATCCACCTCTCTATCGAAGTAGACGGAAGCGGTGGCGTGGGCAATGATTTCGTTGATGATACCCAGAGTGAGGGCATGCAGCCCGGCGATCTGCCTCCCCGAACCTGTCACCCCCAGGCCCACGATCCTGATCTTTGCATCGATCTGCCTCTCCAGATCGGCATAGCAGCTTCTCGAGGCCGCCACCGGGTCTCCATCTGTTCTCAGATAAACAGAGCCGAGAATCGCATCATCCTCTACCCTGAGAACGATAGCTTTAGTCGTGGTAGAACCCACATCAAGGCCCACCAGACACACGTCTCCATCGGCGGCAGTACCGTCCTTTATGTCTTTGAACTCCACCATATGGAGGGACTCCGACAGGGGAGGAAGGAAGGCAAAGGAGGTGACTCTCCTCCTGTAGAGCCCCTCGAGGCTCTCCAAAGTCTTCGTCTCGTTGCGCAGAGCCCACAGGGCAGCGCCCAGCGCCTCGAAGTAGGGGGCTTCATCGGGCACAATGACTTTTTCCAGCCTTTCCCTGAGATTCCCCACCATCACAAAGTTTCGAGAGGTTCCTCCTATCAACATGATCCGCCTTATGTCCCTATTGGAGAGAAGCTCCAGTATCTTCTCCGACATCATCTCGCAGAGTCCGGCGCAGATACTTCCGATGGATTCTCCTCTGTTGAGCGCATGGGTGCAGTCACTTTTGCAGAATACGGAGCACCTGCCCGAAACCCTGTAGGAGCTCGAGTTTTTGGCGTAGCCGATAGCCTGATCGATGCCCAGGTTCATCCTCTTTATCTGCTGGAGGAAAAACTCCCCTGTTCCCGAGGCGCATTTGTTGCCCGAGTGGACACTGGAGATTTCACCCCTATTGTTGAGACGGTACAGCAGAAAGGTCTCCCCGCCGGCGCTCACTATGCCGTCTATCTCATTGTTCCTTCGGAGGAACCGGGCGGCAATCTCAACGGCCTCCGGCTCGGTTATTGTGGAAAGCTCGACTGAGTCCTTGAATTTCCTTCCCGTCAGGGCGATTCTTTTGTATTGAGGGATATCGGTCCTCAGAAAGAACTTTCTTAAAGCCTCTTTGGGATTGCCTTCATGGCTTTCGGTGAAGGTATCGACGATGTCTATCCGGTTGCCGTCACTTTCAAGGGTGACGGCATCAACGGAAGAGGCGCCTACGCATAAACCTAAGCTTCGCATCTTTGCTTTTTCCGCATCAGTTTTCGCCTGTCCTGGATCGGCAGGTGCATAGGTCCCAGTTTAATTGATAGTAAAACTTATATCAAAGGATGGTCGGGATATCAAGGAAGTGAGAGAAATTTCCGCCAGCAATGGGAAAATATATGCAATACCACAAGATAGATATAGAATATTCTCTATTCCATCCCTTTAAGCTTTTGCGGGGTGGCTTCATCCATCATCAGTTTACAGATGTTTTTATAGCCCACTTTTCGGTTCTTTCTGAAAACCTGCACGAAATCTTCATATACTTCAGGGTGTTTTGTCTTTAAGACTTTTAACTGTTCGTTGACCGTTTCAAGCTCTTCAAGGGAAGCGATAGCCGGCATAGAGTCCTCCTTAGATGAAGGTTACATTTTTCCTCTTTCTGATGTCAAGCAAGCGCCTCACTTTGTCAGGAAAGTTGGTCCGCCCGGCCTTAATAACAATAGTGAGCTAAATTCTGGCCAACGAGTGCTTGCCCTTTTGGCCTCCGGAATTTAGAATGGCTTGCATGAATATCTACAGAAAATGCATCGAGCTCCTGGATGCCGGTCGCAATGTCATCCAGGTAACGGTGGTCAAGGCCACCCGGGGCACCCCGGGAAAGGAAGGGTTCAAGCTTCTTCTCTCTGATGACGGGAAGCTCCACGGAACTGTAGGCGGAGGCGCGCTGGAGCACCGGGCCATCGAGGAGGCGAAGCAGGTCCTCAAAAACAAGGAAAATAAGATTTTAGAGCTCAACCTGGCTCAGATCGGCATGAAATGCGGCGGGCAGGTTACCCTGGTTTTCGAATACCTGCGGGCCGAGAAGAGCTTCATACTCTTCGGGGGCGGCCATGTCGGGCGAGCCCTTGTCCCGATCCTGGGAATACTCGGGTTTCGAGTCATTATCTTTGACTCCCGGGAAGAGGTCCGGGACCAGATCGGAGAGAGCCCGGATAGGACCGTAATCATCGGAGATTACAATGATATTACGCCGGTAAAAGAGCTGGTGAAGCAGGCGATGTTCTGCTTTATCGCCACCCACGGCCACGACTACGATTTTGCCGTCTTGAAGCAGCTCCTGGAATTGTCCGCCGGTTACCGGTATATAGGCCTGATCGGCTCGAGCACGAAGGTGAGCGCCACCTTTAAGCGCCTCCAGGAAGAGGGCATAGCCGTTCCCGAATATCTGTTTGCCCCGGTCGGCATCAACCTGGGCGGCGACACGGCCGCAGAAATCGCCGTTTCGGTCGCGGCCGAGGT
Organism: uncultured Spirochaetaceae bacterium; assembly: GCA_964514815.1. GTDB lineage: Bacteria > Spirochaetota > Spirochaetia > SZUA-6 > DRHE01 > CAZERV01. The sequence goes on from CAZERV010000031.1 coordinate 10,686, forward strand.
GGTGGCCCGGATCCATCAGACTTCGGCCGATCATATGCGCTCCTCTATATAACTCCGGTAGTCCTCCCGGTCATCGATATCGTGGAGGATGTGGCTGTCCTCCACCGGCACGGTCAGGGTCGGAAACCCGGCCAGCACGTCCCGCATGGTCTTTGTTTCTTCAAGCCCGGCAATGGTTTGTAGCGCCTTTCTAGAAAGAAGGAGCGGATGTCCCTTCTTCCCCTTGTATTTCGGAATGACCGCCTCGATATCGGCATAGGGGAGGAGGGCTCTAAAGACTGCAGGATCGACCAGGGGCATATCCCCCAGGGCTAAGAAAAACCTGCCGCTCCGGACCAGGGAAGCTCCCCTCTTTATCGAGGAGAACATGCCTTTCTTATAGCCGGAATTAAAAACCACCTCAACCCTGTCCTGACGGCTAAATAGCCGGGCCAGCTCTTCTCCCCGGAAACCTGCCACCAGAATGACCCGGCTAGAGACCTCCAGGGCATTCCTGACACTGCCTTCGATAATCGTGGAACCGCGGCAGGGAAGCATCAGCTTCCATTTCTCCATCCGGGAAGACTCTCCGGCGGCAAGCATGACGCAATCAATTTTTTCCATGACCGTTTTCAGGCTAATTGTATTTTTCCAGGAGCCCGACCTGCCGGTTGAACTCCGTTATCAGGGCGTCTATCTCCGGGACCTGATTTTGAATATCGGTCCAGTAAGCGGGCTCATACCACTGGGCCATGATTTCCTCATGAGTCTTTCCCTGCTGCTCGACCCAGGTGTAGTACTTCAGGTTGTGCACCCGGCGCCGGTCGGCATAGGTCAGCTCAAGCAGATTATCCGTTGTAACTCCTGCCAGGTAGCGGGCGTAGTCCGCGACGGCATTTAGCTTCGAATATTTCCCATGCTCCTCATGCATCTCCCGCAGGCGGCTTCCGTAAAGCTCCATGGAATCCGTCAGGATGGTCAGCACGACATCATGCCCGCCCAGCTCATAATATTTGGCGAACTTAATGGCAGAGAGCAGGTTGGCGATACCTGAAAAACCGAGCAAATCGAATTTAACGATCAGCTCCCGGGGGACACCCATCTCCACCAGGTAGGACCGGCCCTCCGGTTCATTAAAGAGGCGGGCCAGGTTCACCACCGCATTGTCATCGATGGCCACGACCATGTCCGTGTTTTTGATGTTGTGGATCCAGGGAACGTGCTTGTCGCCGATTCCTTCGATGCGGTGAGCGCCAAACCCGTTCCGGAGAAGAGTCGGGCACTGCAAAGCCTCGCTTGCCGCGATCTTGCTGGTCGGGAAGACCTGTTTCAGGTAATCGCCGCTACCTATGGTGCCGGCCGATCCGGTGGTCAGCGTAACTCCCCGGTAAGTATCCCCGGATTTAAGCTCTTTCCCCAGCACCTCCTCCAGCGCATGCCCGGTAATCTCGTAGTGCCAGAGATAGTTGCCGAACTCTTCAAACTGGTTGAAGATCATCAAGTCCTCACCTGTTGCCTTCAGCTCCTTGCATTTATCAAAAATCTCTTTCACATTGGACTCACTGCCCGGGGTCCTGATCACTTCACCGGCGATCCTGGAAAGCCACTCAAAGCGCTCCCTGCTCATCTCCTCCGGCAGGATGGCGATAGATTCACAGGCCAGCAGGGTCGAGTTGTAAGCTCCCCCGCGGCAGTAGTTGCCGGTGGAAGGCCAGACCGCCTTCTGGGTAGACGGGTCAAACTGGCCGGTAACCAGGCGCGGGACCAGGCAGGCGAAGGTGGCGCCCACCTTATGGGCGCCGGTGGGAAACCACTTCCCGACCAGGGCGATAATCCGGGCCTCGACCCCGGTCAGGCTGCTCGGAAACTCAAGGTAATTAACGCATCCGAAGCGGCCGCCGGATTCTACCGGCTCGTTCTTCCAGGTAATGCGGAATAAATTGCGCGGGTCGATGTTCCAGAGTCCTATCCTGCTCAACTCTTCCTTGATCCCGTACGGTATTCCCTCGGGATTTTTCATCCATTCGAAGGTGGGGATAATTATATTTCTTTCCCGGGCTCTTTTCACGTTTCTCTTGAGCCGTTCTAGGCTTATGCTGAGATCGATCATTGATATTTTTTCTCCGTATTAACAGTTTAATCTAGATTGATAAAGATCATCCGTCCGTTAGCCTCTGCCGGCGGCCCAAGATCCTCTTCACGGCAGATAGCGTCGGCTCGATCACCGGGGCCTCGGTTACGGCCAGCCTGGCGGCGCCTGTATCTTTCAGACCGCTGCCGGTGTTCAGGACCAGGACCGGGTCATCCTGAACGATCAGTCCCTCCTTAAGGGCCTTGACCAGTCCGGCGTAGGCGGCGGCCCCGGCAGGTTCGGCGAAGATACCGGCCCTGCCGAGGGCGGCAATCGCTGAGAGGATCTCCTCATCCGCGACAGTGAGATAGGCCCCGCCGGTTTGAGCCGCAGCCCGGAGGGCGCGCACCCCGTCGGCCGGCTTGTTTACGGAAATGCTGTCGGCCAGGGTATCGGCGGCCACCGGTTTGATTTCCTCGGTCCCGGCAAAATAAGCATTGGCTATGGCGGCCGAGCCCTCGGCCTGGACCCCGAAGAGGCGGGGCATGGCCTCAAGCAGGTCCAGGGCCTGTAAATCCTTAAAACCCTTATGAACACCCGAGATTATGTTTCCGTCGCCAACCGGGATAAAGAGGCAAAGGGGAGAAGAGGAATCGTTTTTAAGAGCACCGCGGCAGACTGCCTCCCAGATTTCAAAGGCGGCGGTCTTTTTCCCCTCGGCAGTGAAAGGATTATAGCCGGTGTTGCGGCAGTACCAGCCGAACTCCCGGGCCGCCTGCAAGGAGAGATCCGTGGCCTCATCGTAGTTTCCTTCAACCAGCAGCACTCGCGCCCCGAAAATTAATAGCTGGGCTATTTTGGCCGGCGGAGCGCGGCGCGGGGCAAAAATAACCGCTTCCTCCCCAACCGATGCGGCCATGCCGGCCAGGGCTGCTCCCGCGTTGCCAGTGGAAGCGGTGACCACCACCCTGGTCTCAATTTCCCTGGCCCGGGCAACCACCACAGCGCTGGCGCGGTCCTTGAAAGAGGCGGTCGGGTTAAAGCTCTCATCCTTGACCCAGAGATGCCGCATGCCCAGGCTCTTTTTCAAGTAAGGGGGGGTAAAAATAGGCGTGCAGCCGACGGAGCGAAAAGGGGTATCTCTGCCGCCGGGGTCTGCTACCGGCAGCAGGGGAAGATAACGCCAGAGGGACGGCTCATCGGTAAAGGATGGCCTGCCCTCTTTTAGAATTTGCCGGTAATCAAGAACTACATCCAGGTTGCCTTCATCCCTGGCGCAGGTGTAAATCGCATCCCCGCCAGGGCGGTAATCATACTCCGAACCGCAGAGAGAGCAGCGGAAGCCTAAGATTTTTCGCATCGGTATCCTCGCTCACCGGGCTTAATAGGCAAAAACAGCGACGAGCTTTATTTTCAGGCCCGGGAAAAGGAAAGATTCCAAAAGATCATCATTGGAAAGACTTTTTGTAAGGACCAGATTTTCATTTTCCGGAGTGTAGATTTTCACCGTCTTTTCGATGGGATCGACGATCCAGTATTCCTTCACCCCAAAACGGGTGTTGTATTTTTGATGATAGGGCACGGGTGATGGCGTCATGATTAACTCACCTTCAATCAGTTCGTATCGTTCATCATCCGGGGTACAGAGATAGTCTTTATATGTATATTTCTTTTTCTTTTCGATCACCGGTGGGCTCAATACATCCTCCTTTTATCATTTTAGTGTATATAACCAGGCTTTTCCAGACCTTGATTGCCCGTTAATGCGTCAAGAGGATTTGCCGATTCCGGCACTGTTCACGGCGGGAACGCAGAACGCCCGGATCGGAAATGGCAAAAGATGTACAAAACGTACAATTTGTACAAGTTTTGTCTCTCGATTTTTGTTAGGAATCTTTTCGGCCGCGCAGGAAGGCCGATTTTCTGATTTTCGACCGATCCTTGAAAATCTATCTTCCCCATGCTCTAATGGGAAATGATGTCGGACAAAATGAAAACCCTGGAATTTGACCGGTTGCTTAACCGGATACTGAAAGAGTATGAAACAGAGGGCACGATTTTCGGTATTCCTGAAAACAAGTTCTACCGTAAGAAAAATAAAAGCTCTCCCTTTTTTGATTTTCCTCTTTTCGGGTATAAGGTGGAAACACCGTTCGGCCCGGCGGCGGGTCCTCATACCCAGCTCGCCCAGAACATCATCACTTCCTATCTCACCGGCTGCCGGTTTATCGAGCTGAAAACGGTCCAGATCATGGACGATCTCCGCTTCGAAAAACCCTGCCTGGACGCCTTCGATGAAGGGTACAACACCGAATGGTCCCAGGAGCTTTCGCTGAAAGATTCCCTGGGTGAGTATGTAAAGTCCTGGATCATCATTCATGTCTTAAAGGATTACCTGAAGCTGTCGGATACAGGGGATGAGCCGGGTTTCATTTTCAACATGAGTGTCGGCTACGACCTGAAGGGAATTAAGAACGAAAGGATGGACAGCTTCATAAACCGGCTCATAAACGGAAAAGAAGAGATCGATAAATACCGATCTAACCTGGCCGAAAAATTCCCTCGGTTCTCTTCCACTACGGTCCCGGAAAGCTTGACCAATTCGGTGACCATTTCCACCATGCACGGCTGTCCCCCTGCGGAAATCGAGAGCATGGCGAAATACCTGATCAAAGAAAAAGGGTTGAACACCTATGTGAAATTGAACCCGACCCTGCTGGGAAAAGCCGAGGCCATGAAAATATTGAGAAACTGCGGATACGATTATATCACCATCGAAGACGATACCTTCGCCCACGATCTTCAATACCCGGATGCAGTGGCCCTCATCAAGAATATGAAGGAGACTGCCGGAAAGCACGGCAAAAAGTTCGGCGTAAAGCTTTCCAACACCCTGGCCAACAAGAATATTACCGATGTGCTCCCGGGCCAGGAAAGGTACATGTCCGGCCGGGCCTTGTACCCGCTAACGATAAACCTGGCCCTTAAACTGGCGGAAGAGTTTGCCGGAAAGATCAATATCTCCTTTGCCGGGGGCGCCTCGATTACAAATATAAAAGACATTCTCGAATGCGGTATTTATCCGGTGACCATGGCCACCAATATCCTGAAACCGGGCGGGTATTTGAGGTTCTGCCAAATAGCCGGGGAGCTGGAAGAAAGCTCGACCTCCGCCTCTCCCTTGAAAGAAGAAGAAGTCAATGTTGAAAGACTGAAGAGACTGGCCGGGAAGTCCCTGGAAGATAAATACTATAAAAAGGGGATCGGCAAAACCGGGACCATCAAGATAGATTCCGAGCTCGGCCTTCTGGACTGCATCGTGGCTCCGTGCGTTTTCAGGTGCCCGATCCATCAGGACGTGCCGGAATACATCGATTATATAAGCAGGAAGGATTATAAAAGCGCCCTCGAGGCCATCTTAAAGAAGAATCCCCTGCCCCATATCACCGGCTACATTTGCGATCACAAGTGCGTTGAAAAATGCGTCCGCTGGGATTATGACAGCCCGCTCAATATCAGGGCGTTGAAAAGAATCGCCGCCCACAAAGGCGATTACGATAAAGTCATTTCAAAAAGAACAGGCAAGAAAGCCGCCGTTATCGGAAGCGGTCCCGCCGGTCTGGCAAGCGGTTATTTTTTAGCCCGGGAAGGATTTGAGGTAACCATATTCGAAAGGGAAAAAAAGGCGGGCGGAACCGTCCGCTATACGATTCCCAGGTTCAGACTTCCTGACGAAGTAATCGACCATGATATCTCCATCATAACCGGCCTCGGAGTAAAGATACAAACGGGGTGCAGTAAGGAGCTCTCGGTTGAAAAGCTGAAAAATGAAGGCTTTGACTACCTGATATTGACCACCGGCGCCTGGAAGGCAAAAGAGCTGGACATCGAGCGCAGCAAGGTCAAAAAGGGTTATTATGACAGCATCGAGTTTTTGCAGGAGTTAAAAAGCGGCCTGGAGCCCTTTGTCGGCAGGAAAGTCCTGGTGATAGGCGGCGGCAATTCGGCCGTCGATGCGGCCAGGGCGGCCAGGAGATTCAAGCCCGACTCCGTCAATATCGTCTACCGGAGGGACCTGGAAAATATGCCGGCCGATAGGGAAGAGGTCGAGGCCTGTCTCGAAGAAGGGATCGAGATAAAACAGTTACTCGGACCCAAAGAGCTTTTAACCGAAGGCGGGCTCATCACCGGCCTTGAGTGCATCAGGATGGAGCTCGGGGCTCTCGATGAATCGGGGAGAAAACGCCCCGTGCCGGTTCCGGGCAGCGAAGTAATCCTGGAAGTGGATACGGTAATTACCGCCCTGGGCGAAGAGGTTGAAACCGGGCTTCTCGAGCAAAACAAAATAAGGCTCAAAAATGGGAAGACAATCCTCGTCGACGATAGAACCGGCGAGACAAACATTCCCGGTGTTTATGCCGCCGGCGACTGCGTGCGGGGCCCGGCTACGGTTGTGGAAGCCATCGCGGACGCGAAAAAAGTCACCGGCGCAATTCTAGAGAAAGAAGGATTAAAACAGTCGGGTGATCTTATCGATGCCTTATATCAGCCGGCCTCAAAAGAAAAGCTGGCCCATGATTATATCAGGCGGGGTGAGATGCATTTCTATGACCCCGTGGAAAAGCTCCCGCTTGAAAAGAGAGACAGCTTCGAGACCGTAATCCGGACCCTGAAAGAGGAGAACGCGGCCAGGGAAAGCGAAAGGTGCCTCCGGTGCAGCCAGGTCTGCAGCAAATGTGTCGAGGCCTGCCCGAACAGGGCCAATATCGCCTTAAAGTTCTGCCCGGTCAGCCTGGCGGTCCCGGTTCTCCGGGGAAAAGGGGGAAAAAACTATACTTTGAAGGAGTTTGCCGTAAAGCAGGCCACCCAGATTCTGCACGTGGATGATTTCTGTAACGAATGCGGGAACTGCGAGACCTTCTGCCCGCATAACGGCAAACCTTACAAGGATAAGTTTACTCTCTTTTCCGAAAAAAAGATGTTTGCAGAAAGCGCCAACGCCGGTTTCTATCTCAAATCCGGCGGCGATAATCTTTACAGTTTCGGCTGCCGGACCGGCGGCCTGCACTTCGATCTCGACCTCGATTACTCGAAAAAGGAAGTCTCTTTCAGATCACCTCACTTCAATATTGTTTTCAGAAGGCCGGACGGAGCCGGAATCCTCGAGCTCAAAGACCATTCTTTTTCCGGTTCGGAGAGGCTCGATATGACCGAAATGATCGGCCTGTATTTCATTATAGGAACGCTGGTCGGCAATTATAAGTATCTTCTTTGAATTCGGAGGCAGGTATGCATCTACTGATCAAGAAGGCAAAGCCGTGGCAGTTCTACCCGGAGAAGGTCGGCGAAGAGACCGACATCTTCATCCGGGATGGAAATATTAAAGAATTGGGACGGGACCTTGAAAATAAACTGAAAGGAACAATGCCGGACAAGATAATCGAGGCCGGCGGCAGATACGTAATTCCCGGGAATGTCTGCTCCCACAACCATTTCTATTCCGCCCTGGCCAGGGGTGTCATGGCCGATATTGGGCCGTCCTATGATTTTGTAGGGGTGCTGCAGAACCTGTGGTGGCGGCTCGACCGGGCCCTGGATGAGTCTTCCCTATACTACAGCGGCCTGATCGGCGCCCTCGAAGCAATCAAGGCTGGAACCACTTCGGTAATCGACCACAATGCCTCGCCCTCGTTTATTAAGGGCTCCGGAGCGGTTCTAAAGAAAGCCTTCGACCAGGCCGGATTGAGAGGCGTGCTCTGTTATGAGGTCACCGATAGAAACGGTCCGGACGGCCGGGATAAGGGGGTCGAGGAGAACGTCGAGTTCATCAAGAGCCGGGAATCGAACCTGATCAAGGGGGCTGTCGGGGCCCATGCTCCCTTCACCTTGAGCGATGAGTCCCTCAAATATTTAGCAGCGGCGGTGGAAGAAACCGGGAGAGGAATCCACATCCACGTGGCGGAGGATAGATACGACCTTTCCCACTCCAATCATAATTACGGGCTCTCTACCATCGAGCGCCTTGAAAAGTTCAAGCTGCTCGATGAAAAGAGCCTGATCATTCACGGGGTGCATATCCTCGACAAGGAGGTCGAGACCCTCAACAGGCACAATGCATTTCTCGTTCATAACCCAAGATCCAATATGAACAACAACGTGGGCTACAATTCGAAGCTTATCGAACTGAAAAATGTCGCGCTCGGGACCGACGGAATTGGCTCGGATATGTTTGAAGAGGCTAAATTCGGATATTTCAAGAGCAACGATGCCGGCCTTAAGCTCATGCCTTCGAACTTCACGAGGTTCCTTTATAATGGAAACCGAATCCTCGAGCTTTACTTCGGCAGGAAGTTCGGCCGGATCGAGCCGGGATACACCGCCGACCTGGTGATCCTCGACTATCAGAATCCGACTCCGCTGTTGAAGGAGAACACGGACGGACACTTTATCTTCGGACTCTCTTCCCAGGCGGTAGAAACGGTCATCGTAGGGGGAAATTGCGTTTATGAAAACAGGAAGTTCCCCTTTGCCGTCGAGCAGATTTATGAGGAAGCGAGCAAAGAGGCTTCAAGAATGTGGAAGGAAATAGACAGGTTCTGAGCGGCTTTCGGCTACACACCCGGCTGGGCCGGGCGCTGGACTTGATTGTTTTTTGCGCGTTCAGCGCAAAATATTCAAAGGAATAGCATAATTCCCCTGGCCGCCCGGATGCCGCTCGCCCAGGCGGCAGTGATGCCCCGGCTGGTGCCGGCGCCGTCCCCGATCAGATAGATATCCTTTTCAGCCTGAAAGTACTCATCCAGGAACCGGGGCTTATTGGCGTAAAGCTTTATTTCCGGATAATACATTACCGTGGAAGGATGCATTATGCCCGGAACGATCGTATCCAACAGTTTCATGGATCTCCAGATCGCCCTCAAGATTTTAGCCGGAACTGCCAGACTGATGTCGCCCGGGGTACATTGTTTAAGGGAGGGCTTGAAATCGTAAAGGTCCCCGGTAAAACCATCGGCCTTGGACCGCTTGCCCAGCCGGAAATCTCCCACCCTCTGCATGAGGGGCTTTCCCCCTCCCATGAGCATGGCTTGCATTCCCAGCATCTCGGCAAACTCCTGACCGCTGGCCAGGGGCTCGGTAAAGCGAACGGTTTTTAAGAAGGCAAAGTTGACCAGTCCGTTTTTCTTCCTGTCCTCGGAAAATGCATGACCGTTGACACTGTAATATACTTTACCGGAGCGGCTGAGATACTTCTCTTTTACTACATAAGCCCTTCTGCTGTTGGTGCAGAAGGTGCGCACCCTGGCCGGAAAAAGAAATTTCGGATCATAGTAGTCTCTGACAATGGGATACTGGGTTTCCTTGAGCTCGATGCGGATACCGATATCGACCACATTATCAACATAAGGAATCCGGAGCTTATCCATCATCTCCTGTAAAAAACCGAACCATTTGCGTCCTGGCGCCAGGATCAGTTTCTTATAGGTTATCTCCCGCCTGTCGGTAATGATAGACCGGTTTTCTGTGGAAATATCGACCATCTGCTCCTTGAGAGAGATGTCGATCTCCTTTTCATGCAGTCTCTCCAGTAACTCTTTAATGAGCAAAATCCCTCTATCCGTTCCCAAATGGGCCTGGTGAATTTCCAAGAACCGGACCCCCAATTTCTCCGCCCGCCTTTTATAAATAAAAAGGTTCCTGGTGGCAAGAATGTGAGGATTCAAGTGCCGGGCCACGATATCAAGCAGCTCCTCGGCTTCTTCGCGGCTCCAGTATTCCTGGGGGAACCCGACAGGGTAGGTAAAATTCATCTTGCAGTCGTTTCGCAGGCCGCCGGTGCACAGGCTTTCCCTGTCCAGGAGCAGAATCTTTGCTCCCGGACGGTTCTCGGCGAGCTCAAAAGCGGCTCCCAAACCGGCCGGGCCGGTCCCCACAATCACGCAGTCGTATGGTTTCATCTTAAGATGGTTTCCTATCCGCAGATGGTTTCATCGTTTACGACATTTTAGCCCATTAAAGCCTTCAGCCGCAATGGGACTTTCCCTGTATTGAACTTCCCCCGGATCATGTTATATTTTAGATATGGATAGAAAATTGGAAGAGCAGATCGGCTCCGGAATAGAAACTGGGCAGGAGGAATTAACCCTTCTCCTTCGAGACCTGATCCGAATCCGCAGCTACAGCGGCGAGGAAGGAAAAATAGTTGAGTTCATCCTGGCGAAGATGCGGGAGTACGGTTTTGACGAAAGCTTTTCCGACGGCCTGGGGAATGCAGTGGGCCGCATCGGCAGCGGCCCGGTCAAGATCCTCTATGACGGACATATCGATACGGTGAGAGTGACCGAGGAAGAAAAATGGTCCCATCCCCCCTTTGAAGGAAAGATAGAAGGCGGCAAGATCTACGGCCGCGGCGCCGTAGATGAGAAGGCAGCCCTGGCCGGGTACCTGGCGGCCGGGAAGATATTGAAAAAAACTTTCCAGGATCCGGATCTTCCCTTTACCCTCTACATAGTCGGCTCGGTAATGGAGGAGGATTGTGACGGCTACCCGCTGCGTCACTTTGTCGAAAAGGAGGGAATTCGCCCGGATTATGTACTGCTCGGTGAGCCGACGGATCTGCAGATTTTTCGGGGGCAGAGGGGCCGGATGGAAGTCCGGATTGCCACGACCGGAAAATCGGCCCATGGAGCTCATAACCAGCAGGGAATCAACGCGATATATAAAATGACTCCTGTCTTAAGCGAGATCGAGAAGCTGGATAAGCGCCTTTCTCCGGTGGACCCGCTGGGCAAGGGCTCGATCACCGTCTCCGAAATAACGAGCCGGGCCCCGTCACTCTGTTCGGTGCCGGACGCCTGCCGCATTCACATCGACAGGCGTCTCACGGTTGGTGAAACCAGGGAGCTCGTGTTCGCTCAACTCGAGGAGATCCTGAAAAGGAGCGGCATCGACGGCGAGATCACGATACCGGAATACCGGGGCAGAAGCTGGAAGGGCACCGACTTCAGCCAGGAATCCTATTTTCCGACCTGGATCCTGGCAGAAGACCATCCCCTGGTCCGGGCGGGATTGAAGACGGCGGAGAAGATCCTGGACAAGAAACAGAAAAGCTCGGTCTGGAGCTTTTCTACCAACGGCGTGGCCACCGCCGGCCGCCTGGGCATTCCCACCATCGGCTTCGCACCCGGGAAAGAAGAACAGGCCCATTCCGTGCGCGAGGAGATCAATCTCTCCGATCTACTAAAAGCAGCTAAATTTTACGCCTTTTTCCCCTTTGCCTTGATTGAAGAGATATACAAGTAATCCTAGATACTGAGGGATTTTCACACCCGGCCCGTTAACAATTTTTAACTTTTCAAGCACTTGACATCGATTAAAACATGATCTATCGTGTTATAATTCAAAAAAAGGAGGAGGTGCTTATTATGAAAGGTAAGCTATCTGCATTATTCATGGTTCTGCTTGTACTGGCTCTGATTTTAACCGCTTGTGCACCGGCTGAGAAAGAGACTGCCAAGGAGGAACCCATTGAGACAGGCGGACGGCTTCAACTCATCAAGGACCGGGGGAGCCTTATCGTCGGCTGTAATGCCGAATTGCCGGGCTTTGGCTATCTCAACCCAGCTGGTGAATTCGAGGGTTTCGACGTTGATTTCGGAAAGGCCATTGCCGCCGCAGTCTTTGGCGATGCCACCAAGGTGGAATTCCGCTCGTTAACTGCGGCCGCGCGGCTGCCCGCCCTTCAGACCGGCGAGGTAGACGTCCTGATTCGCAACACGACCTGGACCCTCACTCGGGATACGGCGAACGAATTGGACTGGGCTGTGGTAACGTTTTATGACGGCCAGGGCATGATGGTCCGGAAGGCCGCCGGTTGGAAGACTCTGGAAGATATGGAGGGCGCCACAATCGCCACCACCACCGGTACCACCACGGAGATGAACCTGGCCGATGCCTTCCGCTCGAAAGGCATAGAATACACTCCCCTGCTATTTGAGAGTACCCAGGACACAAATACGGCCTACGAAGAAGGCCGCGCCGACGGGGAAACATCCGATAAATCGCAGTTGGCTGCACTGCGTTCGGCCATGGCCAATCCCGATGAACATGTTATCCTCGACGTCACCATGTCAAAGGAGCCCCTTGGTCCGCTGACCGCTCATGGTGACAACCAATGGAACGACATAGTGCGGTGGGTAGCCTGGGGGATGATGGAGGCTGAAGAATCGGGCGTAAGCTCTCAAAACGTGGACGCGATGCTCGCCAGCAAGGACCCGACCATTCAACGCCTGCTTGGCGTTTCGGGCGAGATGGGCGCCTCACTGGGTTTAGACAACGACTTTATGGTCAAAGTCCTCAAGCAGGTAGGCAACTACGAGGAAGTATATGACCGGCACCTGGGAGCGAAAGGCATAAACATTCCGCGCGGCCCCAATCGTTTGTGGAACAAGGGCGGGTTGCTCTATCCGATGGCCTGGCGTTAGACCAGACAGTCCCGGCAGCAGTAAAGAGAATACAGCCCCGATATACCCGGTAAGGGTGTATCGGGCTGTATCTTTTTAAAAGGGGACGGGCGTGAGCAAACCTGGAACAATACCTGAGCACCGAAAAGCAATACCTTTCTGGCGCGATGAGCGGGTGCTTAAAGTGCTGGCTCAGATCGTATTCCTGATCCTGGTGCTGGCCGTGATCGCCTGGGCGCTTTCCAATTACCTGGAGCGGGGTCTCATTTTCAGTTTTAGCTTTCTGGAGCAAGAGGCCAGTTTTGACCTGGCGGAGGGAATCGAGTTCAGCCCCACCGATCCATATGCCCGCGCTTTTCTGGTCGGTGTGGTCAACACTATTCGAGTTGCCGCCTCAGGCATTGTACTGGCAACCATGGTGGGATTGTTTGCCGGAATCGCCCGCTTGTCCAGTAACTGGCTCGTCAGCAAGATAGCCGGCGTATACATCGAGATTATCCGCAATACACCTCTACTGGTACAGCTCTTCTTCCTCTACTTCGCAGTCATCATGAAGCTGCCCGGCCTCAAAGAAGCAATCGTCCTGCCCGGTCCGGTATATTTAAGCAAGCGCGGCATTGTATTGCCGTGGCCTCAATTTACGGCCTCATTCGGCCGGTGGTGGCCTTTTCTCGTTGCAGCTTTGATCGGGACAGTAGCGCTGCTCATTTTGCGAAAACACGGCTTCCAGCGCACAGGTCGTCCCAATTTTAACCTGCTTTGGGCGGCTGTCCCGCTGGCAGCCATCCCTGCCCTGGGCTGGCTGCTGGTTCCCGGCAATCCGCTGCTGATGGACCTGCCGGGGATGGTTACCAAATCGGGTGGGGTGCTCAAAGTCGAAGGAGGGACGACCCTTTCACCTGAGTTCTCGGCATTGCTGCTCGGATTGGTGATCTATACCGGAGCCTACATCGCCGAGGTCGTGCGGGCCGGCATCCTGTCCGTCCCGCGGGGGCAAACCGAAGCGGCCAGGGCGCAGGGTTTCACCAAAGGGCAAATCCTGCATCTGATCGTCCTTCCGCAGGCCCTCCGCGTGATCGTACCGCCGCTCATCAGTCAGTACTTGAACCTCACCAAGAACTCCAGCCTGGCTATAGCCATCGGTTTCCTGGATTTATACGCCGTGTCGCAGACCATGCTGAACCAGTCCGGCCGTGTAGTTGAGGTCTTTTTTATGATCATGGCCGGCTATTTAACAATGAGCCTGACCATCTCGGCTATTATGAATATCGTCAACCGGCGCATCCAGATTGTGGAGAGATGAATATGGCCGAGCAGCCTCAAGTGCTTAAGCCGCCTCCCGCCGAAGTCGGCCTGTTGGGCTGGCTGAAAAAGAATTTGTTCAGCACCTGGTATAACGTCCTGATCACTATCTTCTCGATGGTTTTTATCTACTTTGTTCTGCGCCTGATCATCACCTGGGCTGTACGTGATGCGCGTTGGGAAGTGGTCACGACCAACCTCAAGGTCTTTATGATCGGCCGCTATCCTACCAGGGAGGCCTGGCGGGTTTTGGTCAGCCTGGGCTTTGTCGTTTTTCTGGCCATCCTCACCTGGGTATTCCGGAGCGCCAGGAGCAGCCCTGTAAAGCGTTGGCTGGTGATCGGCTGGCTGCTGTCCTTTCCCCTGATCGGCATCTTGCTGCGGGGATTCTCGCGGGAGAGCCATTTTCTACCGCTGGTGTCGGCGGACGTGTGGAGCGGTTTATTGCTGACACTTGTATTGGCCGTCGTCGGAATCGTGGCTTCTTTTCCGATCGGTGTCCTCCTGGCCCTGGGCCGCCGCAGCAAGCTGCCGCTCATCAAGATACTCTGTACGGTATACATCGAGACGATCCGCGGCGTTCCGCTCATCAGCGTTCTCTTTATGAGCCAGTTGATGCTGCCGCTCTTTCTCCCCCCGGAGTTCCGGCTGGGCACCGTTATGCGCGCGCTCACCGGAATGACCTTATTCAGCGCGGCCTACACGGCCGAAAACGTACGCGGGGGGTTGGCGGCGGTTCCCCTGGGCCAGTACGAAGCCGCCAGGGCGGTAGGATTGAACAGGGTGCTGGTGATGGTCTTGATCGTGCTGCCCCAGGCCCTCCGCAATGTGATTCCAACCATAGTCGGGCAGTTCATCAGCCTGTTTAAAGACACCACCCTGGTAGCCATTGTCGGCCTTTTGGACCTGATCGGCATTGCCAAGGCCGTTACCGGCCAGCGCGCGTTCATCGGCTTACACCAGGAGGTTTATTGCTTTGCTGCGGTTCTATATTTTATCTGCTGTTATGCCATGTCCCATGCCAGCCGTCGCCTGGAGAAGTCACTGGGCGTGGGAGAACGATAGGAATCGAAAGAGGAGCTTATGCCAGACGATATTATTATTTGCCGGGACGTGCATAAATGGTTCGGTAATTTCCACGTGCTGCGAGGCGTGGACATTACTATTCAAAAAGGGGAGGTAGTGGTTATCTGCGGACCATCGGGAAGCGGGAAGTCGACTTTTATCCGCACCATTAACCGCCTGGAGGAACACCAACGGGGCAGCATCACGGTAGACGGTATCGAATTGACCAGCGATCTGCGCAATATTCACGCCATTCAGCAGGAGATAGGGATGGTGTTCCAGCAGTTCAATTTGTTTCCCCACCTTAAGGTTATCGACAACATCACCCTGGCCCCCATCTGGGTGCGCAGGTGGCCGAAAGAGAAAGCGATGCAGGTGGCTATGGAGCTACTGGAGCGGGTAGGCATCCCGGAACAGGCCGATAAGTACCCGGGCCAGTTATCCGGCGGGCAGCAGCAGCGCCTCGCTATAGCGCGCGCCCTGGCCATGCAACCGAAGATCATGCTCTTCGACGAGCCGACTTCTGCACTGGATCCGGAGATGATCAAAGAGGTGCTCGATGTGATGGTAGAATTAGCCCGCTCCGGGATAACCATGATCGTCATCACCCACGAAATGGGATTCGCCAAAGAAGTATCGAACCGCATTTTCTTTTTCGATGAAGGGTATATTGTTGAGCATAACACTCCTGAGGAGTTCTTCCGCAACCCCCGCGAAGAACGTACCAAGTCGTTTCTGAGCCAGATCCTGACCCATTAACATCGTCCGGTATTAAATCCCCGTCTTGACATTTAATGGTGATCAGAGTATCAGCACAACACAAGAAAGGGATATCTATGAAAAAACGCATGCAGATTACAGTCTCTGAGGAAATCAAGCGAAAAATGGATCTTTCCAAGGATTTCTACGGGGGATATTCCGCACTGATCGAAAAAGCTGTCGATGATTTTTTATCGCATCCAGTAGAGCCATTTGCAGAGGATGTCCAGGACTCAGAGAAAGCGAGAAGGAAGAACGAATGGATTGATCTTGAGTCAATCAAGAAGGCAATCCTTGAACCGTGACCGTACTGTTCTCCAAGAAAGCACAGAAGTACCTATTATCCCTGCCAAAGCGAACCTCGCTGAATTTACTAAGTAAGATAGAGCAAATTCCAAAAGGTGATATCCGACCTTTTCGAGGCAGAAAAGGCGAGTATCAACTGAGATTCGGTAAATATCGGGTTTTGTTCTATATTGAAAAAGAAACGGTCAGAGTGTTCAAGATTGATACTCGAGGAGATGTATACAGGTAGGTTCTATATCTTGTTGCCTCACATTTAAGGGGTCGGCGAAGTTCAGCAGCAATGTATGTGACACTGAAGGTTAGCTATTCACTGCAGGTTGTAGCAAGTAGCCCCAAACCATCTGAAAAGACCTTTGCTTGGATTAGCGGAGCAAATCGAACGGAGCCGGCAACCCTGAGTTAGACGCAGTGGCTCCACCGTCACATTTTGACACAATCCGCACTTTGTTTCTAAGAGGATGCCTTGCCAGTGATACTGTGAATGTCAACTCTAACAACAGCGACACTCTGCAATACTTCGGAAGAGAATTCCCAGTCTGATCTTCCTGAGTATTTCTCCATGAGGCATAGGAGCGCTGACCTCTTCTCGTTCAAGTCGGCTAGGACAAATGCTTTTCCCTCGCCTATTACGCTCTCATATTTGACACCCCAACCGCAGGGGATATCGTCAGGTCGTATTACAATTTGCCTGTCAATCTCAAAACACACAAGTCCGTCCTTGGCGATGAGGTCCATCTTTCTTCCTGCGAGGGCGGAATGAAAATACAACCGCTCCTCCACGTATACGAAGTTCACAGGCACGACATATGGGAAAGGATTATCGTTGAAAGCAATTCTGCATACGTGCGCTTGTTCTAGTATACCGAAGAGCTTGTCCCGATCTTGTATCTGTCTTTCTTCTCTCCTCATTTATTCTGTTTCTCCGGGCTTTGAATCAACTACATCAGGAGCCATTGCGTCCAACGAATGAGGCATTCACGAAGTGCTCCGTCCTGGCGAAGCAGAGAGCAGCGTGAATGCTTAATTATACGCCGTTCTGGGTCGCTTTTATATCCAGACACCCTATTTATATTTCGTGTTCCCCGGTGAATCATCGGAGAAATCGCTCAGAACTGATCGTAAACGGCTTTTTAGCACAGGTAATTTATTGATGACAACATCCCACACGATACTGTAATCAACGCCAAAGTAATCATGTATCAATTTATCGAGCATACCAGCCATGCTGCGCCATTCCACTTCTGGATATTTTTTCTGAACCGAATCCGGAATTTTCTTCGCAGCTTGCCCTATAATTTCTAGACTACGTACAAAAGCACGTTTTAGTGTTCCGTCATTCTGAAAAAATGTAAAGTCCAATCGCTGAGATTCAGTGACCAAATATTCTATCTCCTCCGATATGTGGAGCAGTAAGTCATGAGAAGAAATCAACAAATTTTACCTCTTTTTGGAGGCGTGCTCCTCAGGGCTGGAAGGAGAAACAACTGGATAATCCTGCAGAAACAGAACAGTTATCCGCTGAAATACCTGAATGTCCTATCGAGCAAAAAGTTCAAAAATCTACCTGGGCCAGGCTTATTAAAAAAGTCTACGGCACTGATCCACTCGAATGCCCCCGCTGCGGCGGCGATATGAAAATTTTGGCCATAGTCATGGATCCCGAGGAGACAGAAAAGATACTTAAGGCTTTCTGGTCAAGGCCGGCCGGCCTCCTCCCAATTTTGATCCCCTCTCTCTGAATTGA
>CAZERV010000032.1:0-28137 GCA_964514815.1 uncultured Spirochaetaceae bacterium
GGTGTTGCCGGAGATCTAACAAAACGCCGCATATCTGAAGAAAAAGGAGAATTGTTTGGCAGGGCATTTGAACACTTCATATTCACCGAAATTGCCGCTCACTCCTCTTACAGTGAATTGAATTATGATATCAATTTCTGGAGAACAAAATCCGGTCTGGAAGTTGATTTTGTCCTGGGAGGTGGAGATGTCGCGATAGAAGTCAAAGGTGTAAGCCGATTGGACAGCAGGTATTTACGCCCTCTCGCTGCTTTTATAGATGAATACTCGCCTGAAAAAGCGCTGGTTGTGTGTAATGAAAAAGCGGAACGGGTTGTCGGAAAGATAAGAATTATGCCTTGGGAAACCTTTCTTCGGAGTCTGTGGGAAGGAGGAATCATAAGCTGACGCTCCCGTTCTCCTGGGCGAGAAATAATTATTCCCGCCTGAAGTATTGGAAATCGTCCTCATCTCGAAGATAAAGCTCAAAATAGCTCCCGCTCCGGGCATCAAAGAGCCGGTGAAATCCCCTGGGCAGGTTTTCAAGCAGCAAGATTTCGTTCATTTCCTTCCGGACCGGAATAGAGAAAGGAGATTCCAGAAACCAGAGGCCTTCTCCCGGGATGAGCTCCACATTCCAGCCGGCAGTCTTCTTGATGGCGGTGACCCGAAAGTCGCCCTGCGAGAGCTTGAGAACGATCCCGGCAAAGTCGAGGCTCCAGGGGTCTCCCCCGGATCTGGCGGTGATTTCCCGGGTGAGTCTTTCGCTGTTCAAGCCGGATACATCCATACCTGAAAGCCATAACCGGAAGATAATCTGCGCCGCAAAACCCTGCTTCCAGGTAAGACGGAGAATCTCGGACTCCCCGCCAGAGAGCAGGAGTGGATAAATGCTTCCTGCAGGAGGAAGGGTTATCGTTTGATTCTTCACCAGCGGATAGACCAGGACCGGTAAATTGTTCCGCTTTAAGATACGGATTTCAAGTTGATCAGACCGGGAGGGGATAATTTTTTCGCTGACTCCTCCCTCGGGATTGGGAAAGGTCAACAAGAAGGAGATATCTCCGAAGGCTTCCCGCCAATGACCGGGTATTTGTGGGAGCTCGACGGTTAAAATTATCGTGGTAGAAAAAAAGGCGCAGCCGAGGAAGGTGGCCCAAAGGAAGAGGGCGGAAAGAATCAGTGCGGCTTTGTTGAAAATACTTTGAGCCGTTCGCGGCCTGAAACCGTGCCGGGCGCCCCCTCCCCTCATTCTGCTTTACCTCCCATAATAAGAACGGGCCGGCGGAATCTCCCGCTTCTACAGGGTAGAGATAATATTTCCCCGGGTAAAACGGGGAGCGACTCTTAGGATGATTGATAGGTGTAAATAGCCAGGAAGCAAGCGCGAAATCAGAGAAATGATGACCGGAGAACAGCAATGGAATTCATATCCTCAATACTCGATTCCTTCCCTGGCTTTAACGCCTTCCCGATAGTAATGCTTGACTTCCCGCATCTCTGTCACCAGGTCGGCCAGGGCGAAAAGCTCCTCCGGCATCTTTCTGCCGGTCAGGACCAGCTCCAGGGTTTCCGGTTTCTCTCGGATCAGCTCCTCTACCTCCTTGAGGGAGAGGAGCTGATAATGGAGGGCAATTCCCAGCTCATCCAGGATGATTATATCATGTTTCCCGTCTACCAGCGCCTCTCTTACCTCCTTCCATCCGGACCGGGCCAGCCGGATGTCTTCCTCTTCCGGCCTGTTATGGATAAAACAGGACCTGCCGTACTGCCTGATGGTGACCAGGTCGGCAAATCTTTTCAGAGAGGAAAGCTCTCCGTAATCCATCCCTTTGGTGAACTGGGCGATGAAGATGTGTAAGCCGTGCCCGCAGGCCCGGAGAGTCAGCCCCAGGGCAGCGGTCGTTTTCCCCTTACCGTCTCCCGTATAAATCTGAACGAATCCCCTTGTCACTCTTTTTAAACGCTTTTAACCATTTCGGTCATTTCATTTGCCATTTTCAACTTAATATAGTCGATTATCGGTAGGTGTCAAGCGCCGCCTATATCACATCAGGGGAGCCGCCGTGATCGCCGTTCGATTTGCATGGCCATGATCGCCTCTACCGCCGCTTCCACAGCCTTTGCGGTCTTCTCTAATATTTATGAAATCAGTAATAATTATAAAAATATTGACATAATCATCAAATAGACTTATATTTTTTTCCGAGAGCATAATTTATGAAAATCGACGGAATACACCTTGATATTATCAAGCACCTCATGGACGGTCGAAAATCGTTTAAAAAAATCGCCAGGGAGCTCTCCATCACGGAAAATACGGTCAGGGCCAGGGTCAATAAATTGATCGAGGAAGGAGTTCTGAAGATCTCCGGACTGGTGGACCCCGAAGCCGTTCCGGGACACAGCACGTTGATGATCGGGGTTAAGCTGAATACCATGAACCTGGTAAAAAAGGGTGAGGAGTTCAGCAAATTAAGAGGAGTAATCTCCGTTAGCGTGGTCACGGGCAGGTACGACTTGATCCTGGTGGTCATTATCAATGAGGAGTTCGGCCTTTTAAAGTTCTTTACCGAAGAAGTGGCTCGGTTAAAGGATGTTCAATCCGTTGAAACCTTCGTCGTCTACAAGGGCTATAATGTAAGAGTCCCATACATCTTGTAAGGAGAAAAACTCATGAATTTGCCCAAAAATCTTAAATATACCCGGACCCATGAGTGGGTGAAGGTGAAAGACGATATCGCCGCGGTCGGAATTAGCGATTATGCTCAGGAAGCTTTGGGAGATATCGTCTACGTGGAGCCTCCGGAGACGGGAGAAGAGGTCAAGAAGGGAGACGAGGTTGCCACCATAGAGTCCGTTAAAGCCGCTTCCTCTAGCTATGCTCCCATCTCCGGGCGGGTGGTGGAGGTAAATAAAGATCTCGATGAGACTCCGGAGCTCATCAACCAGAAACCCTACGAAGCCTTTATCTTTAAGATCAAGATGTCCGATCCCTCGGAGATAGAGGAGCTCATGGATGCCGGCGCCTACGAGAAATACCTGGAACAGGAAAAGGAAAGTCATTAATAGGAGAGTCCCGTGTTTCCCTATCTGCCCCATACGGAAAGTGAAATCGCAGAAATGCTCACTGCGGTCGGGGCCTCGAAGGTAGCCGATCTTTTTGCCGATATTCCCCCGGAGCTGTACTTTGATAAACCCTTGAACATCCCGGAAGGCATTTCAGAATACGAGGTGTTCAAGAAATTAAGTGATATTGCCGGGCAGAATCGGGTAGACCGGGTCTCATTCTTAGGCTGCGGAAGCTATGATCATATCGTTCCTTCGGTAGTGAAGCATATAATCTCCAGGTCCGAATTCTATACTTCCTACACGCCGTACCAGGCCGAGATTTCTCAAGGGATACTGCAGTCGATTTTCGAGTTCCAGACCATGATCTGTGAGCTGACCTCTTTGGAGGCAGCGAATGCCTCCCTGTATGACGGCCATACGGCCGCTTCCGAGGCGGCAGCGCTAGCTCTAAACAGCGTACGCTCATCGGATACGATCCTCTACTCCGAGACTATCCACCCGTTCACTAAACAGGTGCTTAAGACCTATTTTTCCGGCCTGGACATTTCACTGATAGAAATCGCAGAGAAAGACTGGACAACCTCCTACGATGACCTGAAAAGCAAGCTGGCCCCCAATGTGGCGGCGGTTATCGCTCAGTCTCCGAACTTCCTGGGCTTTATTGAGGATTATGAGGGTTTTGCCGATCTCATCCATGAGAACAAATCGCTTTTTGTCATTTCCTCCAACCCTCTTGCCCTGGGAGTCTTGAAGTCCCAGGGAGAATGGGGGGCGGATGTGGCCATCGGTGATACCCAGCCCTGTGGGCTCCCCTCCTATTTCGGCGGTCCTTCCGTGGGCTACCTGGCCGCAGCCGGGCGCCTGCTCAGGAAAATGCCCGGCAGGATCGTCGGCCAGTCTTTGGACACGGAGGGTAAGAGGGCCTTCCTGCTCACCTTACAGGCCAGGGAGCAGCACATAAAGCGGGAGAGGGCGGCTTCCAATATCTGCTCGAATCAGGCCCTGGCGGCCCTGGCCACCACCGTGTACCTGGCCGTGATCGGGAAAAAGGGTCTTGAAGAGGCCGGCAGGCAGAATGTGCTGAAGGCCCACTATCTTTTTGAAAGGCTTACCGGTGAGCTGCCGGTGGAGCGGCTTCATGACCGGCCGTTTTTTAACGAGTTTCCCCTGAGGCTGAAAAAAGATCCTCTTTCTGTCCTGAAAAGGATGGAAGTGGAGGGTTTCCTGGCCGGAGTGGCCCTCGGGCGGTTTTATCCGGAGAAATTCGGGGATGTCATAAGCGTCGCAGTCACGGAAAAAAGGACCAGGGAAGAGTCGGACCGTTATGTGGAAGCCTTGAAGAGGCTACTACAATGAAATATAAAAACAGTACCTCCTTCGCGGGCTCAACCAGGCTTTCCAGCCTCATCTTCGAGATCTCGAAAGAAGGCAGGGTGGGATACAATTTTCCGAAGCTTGATGTGCCTGAAAGGCCGGTCAACGATTTAATTGATGAAAAATTATTGCGGAAAAAAGCGCCCGAGCTGCCCCAGGTTTCCGAGGTCGAGGTGGTCAGGCACTATACCAATCTCTCCCATAAAATTTTTTGCGTGGATCTCGGCTTTTATCCCCTGGGCTCCTGTACCATGAAGTACAATCCGAAAATCAATGAGGATGTGGCCGGCCTGGCCGGTTTTCAGAATCTTCATCCCCTTCAGCCGGAAAGCTCGGCCCAGGGCATGCTTCACCTCATCCATGACCTTACCGAAAGGCTCTGCGAGATTACCGGAATGAAATGGGGGACCCTGCAGCCCTTTGCCGGCGCTCATGGAGAGTTCACCGGCATGAAGCTTTTCCGGGCATATTTTAATAAAAGAGGGGAGGCCGGGCGGAACAGGATTCTGGTACCTGATTCGGCCCACGGCACGAATCCGGCCTCGGCCCATATTTCCGGATTCGAAGTCGAGGAAATCAGATCCAATGAGGAAGGACTGGTCTCCATCGACAGCCTGAAAGAGCACCTCGATGATGAGCTGGCCGGCATAATGCTCACCAACCCCAATACCCTGGGTCTCTTTGAAAGAGATATCGAAGAGATCGCCGGGCTCGTCCACGAGGCCGGAGGGCTCCTGTACTACGACGGGGCCAACTTGAATGCCATCCTGGGCAAGGCCAGACCCGGCGACATGGGTTTCGATGTAGTGCATTTAAACCTCCACAAGACATTTTCGACCCCCCACGGCGGAGGCGGCCCGGGCTCAGGGCCGGTGCTCGTTAATGAGGCTTTATCTCCCTTTCTGCCGGTACCGGACATTATCAGGAGGGAGGACGGCTATCATTTTGATTATGACCGGCCGGATACGATCGGTAAGATCGCAGGCTTTTACGGAAATACCGCCGTCTTAGTAAAGGCTTATTCCTATCTGCTCTTTATGGGCCGGAACGGATTGGAGGAAGCCTCGGAAAGCGCCGTTTTGAATGCAAATTATCTGAAGGAGAAGTTAAAGACTTACTATCTCCTGCCATACGACAGACTCTGCAAGCATGAGTTTGTGCTGTCCGCCAGGTTGATAAGAGAGGATTTCGGGATTTCGGCTTTAGATATTGCCAAGCGGCTGCTCGATTACGGCCTGCATCCGCCCACGATCTATTTTCCCCTGATCGTGCGGGAAGCGTTGATGATCGAGCCCACGGAAACGGAATCAAAAGAGTCTTTGGATGCTTTTATCGAGATAATGGTCGAGATTTATAAGGAAGCTGGGGAACAACCGGAGCTGTTGAAATCGGCCCCCACCAGAACTCCGGTCAAAAGAATCGATGAAGTTCTGGCGGCGAAGAGACCGGTTGTTCGCTGGCAAAAAGGAGACAGTGATGAAGTTGGCTGAACGCTTAGCGCGGCTCGGCACCGAAACCGCCTTTTCCGTTTCTGCCGAAGCCGACGCCCATGCCGCCCGGGGAAACAAGGTTTATCCCTTTCACCTGGGCGACCTGAATATAAAAACTCCGGAGAACATCGTTCTGGCGACCTTCAAGGCGATCAAGGATGGGAAGACCGGCTACTGTCCCAACGCCGGCATACCCGGGCTGCGGGAAGCGCTGGCCCGGGACATCAATAAGTCCCATGGCACCGGTTACGCCGTGGAAAATGTCGCCATCCAGCCCGGGGGAAAACCGCTGATCGGCAAGTTTTTCCTATCGGTCATGAATCCCGGGGATGAGGTCCTCTACCCGAATCCGGGCTACCCCATCTACGAATCAATGATCGAGTTCCATCTGGGCAAAGCCGTTTCCTACGGCTACCGGGAGGGACGGGAAGATTTTGAAATGAAGCTCGATGAGATCGAGAGGGCCATTACTGCGAAGACGCGGATCCTGGTCTTCAATAATCCCCAGAATCCCACCGGCGCCGAATCTTCCCATGAGGAGCTGGAAAGAATCGCGGAGATGGTCAGGAGGTACGACCTCTATGTGCTCTGCGACGAGGCTTATTTCGATATGCGCTACGGGGGCAAATCCGAATCGCTGGCTTCTCTCCCGGGCCTGGAGGAACGCTGCGTCATTCTCTACACCTTTTCCAAGAAGTTCGCCATGACCGGCTGGCGGCTGGGCGCCGCGGTCGGGCCGAAAGATGTGATTACCGGCATTGCGAAGCTCAATGTGAATGACGAGTCCTGCTCCAATCATTTCGTTCAGTACGGCGCCATCGAGGGACTCACCGGAGACCAGAGCGGTCCCAGAAAAATAATCGAGACTTTGAAGGAGCGGCGCGACCGGGCGGTCGAGATCCTGAACTCAACGAAAGGCATCAGATGTTTCAAGCCGAAGGCCACCTTCTACCTCTTCCCCAATGTCACCGAAGCCATGAAGAGGAAGGGCCTTACCGATTACAATGAGTTCCGCATCCGGGCTCTCCGGGAGACGGGGGTCTCTTTCTGCACCCGCCTCCACTTCGGCCGCGCCCTGCCCGGCGAGAAGGAATATTATATCCGGCTCGCCTATTCGGGGATCGATGTGGAAGAGATAGAAGAGGGGCTCACTCTTTTCAAGAGATTTATTGAAACCTGATTTCAGGAAAAAATCATGAAACGAACAGTCTTATATGAGAGCCATGTTTCTCTCATGGGGAAGATGGTCGGGTTCGGAAGCTGGGAGATGCCGGTCCAGTATCCGACCGGCATCATCGAAGAGCACCTTTTGACCCGCAGGAAGAGTGGTCTCTTCGATGTTTCCCACATGGGAAGATTCGTGATCCGGGGAAAAGGGGCGCTGGATTTTCTCCAGCAGGTGCTTACCAACAATTCAGCCGGGCTTCTCCCCGGTAAAGCCCAGTACACCATGATCCCCAACGAGACAGGCGGGGCCCTGGACGACGCCTATCTCTACCGGTTTTTTGAAGACGAGTATCTCCTGGTGGTCAATGCCGTAAACCGGGAGAAGGACCGGGGGCATTTTCAGAATATTATTCCTTCATTCCCCGGGACCGAATGCATCGACAAGACGGAAGAGCTGGCCATGCTCTCGCTCCAGGGCCCGGGAGCGAAGCCGATGCTTTCCGGAATTCTGGAAGAAGGAAGCCTTCCGGAGCCGATAAAAAACTCCCTCTCCGTGGCGGCGGCCGGGAGCGCCAGGGTAATGCTGGCCCGCACCGGCTACACCGGTGAGCCCCTGGGCTTTGAGCTTTTCATACCCCGGAACGAGACATTCGGGCTCTGGGAGAGACTAATAGAGCTGGGCGCAACACCTGTAGGCCTGGGCGCCCGGGATTCCCTCCGTCTGGAAGCGGGCCTCCCCCTATACGGGCGCGAGCTGGGCTCGGACCCTTCCGGGAAGGAGATACCGATTTTCGCCTGCCCCCTGGCCAGGTACGCGGTGAGCTTCAGTCCTTTGAAGGGAGATTTCATCGGCCGGCAGGCGCTGCTGCGCCAGTTTGAGGCGTATAAGAAGACCATGCTTTTCGATTATTCCGCTCTCCCGGATCTTCCCAGGATCATCAGGCCCCTGGCCCTCCTGGGAAAGGGAATCGCCCGGGGAGGGGATGAGATTTATCGGGACGGCCGGCAGGTGGGCTGGATAACCAGCGGCACCATGGCGCCCTACTGGAAGGTTGCCGGTGAGGGCCTGTACAGCAGCTTCAGCGGGGAGAGCGGTAAGAGAGCGATCTGCCTGGCACTCCTTGACAGTGACATTCAGGAAAATGAAGAAGTCTGCGTGGAGGTCCGGGGCAGGCGGATCGAAGCCTTGACGGTGCCGTTTAACCTGCGCTCCGAAGCGCCTCCCTTCTCCAGGGCCATTCTCTACGGACCGCCGGCGGCAGAAGAGGCCGGCCGGGTGGAAGAGATGCGGCCTCCGGTTTCTGAGAAGGTAAATGTCCTCCTGCAGAAGGCGATAGCCAACACTAAATGGCGGCAGAGCGAATGCATCAACCTGATTCCATCCGAACAGACCCAGTCCCCCATGGTGCGCCTCCTCTCCGTGATGGACCCTTCCTTCCGCTACGCAGAGCATAAGAAAGTGAAAGCCTTCTGCGACACCGATGTCTTTTACTACCAGGGCACCGGTTTTATCGATGAAGTGGAAAAACTGGTAGTGAGGGAAATGATGACCTTCCTGGGCTGCCGGGAAGTGGAAAACCGGGCGATAAGCGGGCAGATGGCCAATACGGTCGTTTTCAGTGCCCTGGTGGATTACCTGAATCGGGGCGACCGGAAGAAGGAGCAGCGGAGGATCCGGTCGGTAATGAACAATCACATCATTAAGGGGGGGCATTTGAGTGCCCAGCCCATGGGAGCGCTCCGGGATTATGTAGCCAGGGACCCGGAGACAGAAAAGCCGGCGGTCGTCAATTTTCCGGTCCTTCCCGACAATCCTTATAAGATCGACATTTTCCAGGTTAAAGAGCTCCTCGAGCGCTGCCGGCCGGAGCTGATAATCCTGGGCAAGAGTATGATTATCCATAAGGAGCCGGTTGAGGAAATCCGGAGGCTGGTGGAGGAGTTGTCGTTAGAAACGGTCATCATGTATGACATGGCCCATGTGCTGGGCCTTACCGGCCCCCTCTTCCAGGAACCCTTTAAGGAGGGCGCCGATATAGTTACCGGCTCCACCCATAAGACTTTTTTCGGGACCCAGAGAGGCGTCATTGCCGCCAATTATCGGGAAGATGATCCGAAGTTCCCGCTCTGGGAAGCGGTGGAAAGGAGAGCCTTTCCGGGCAGCGTCAGCAACCATCACCTGGGCACCCTGCTGGGACTGCTGATAGCAGCTTATGAGATGAACTATTTCAAAGAGGACTACCAGAGGAAGGTTTTAGCCAATGCCAGGGCCTTCGCCCGGGCACTGAAGGATGCGGGCCTGGCTGTGGCCGGGGACCCGCAGGTCTCCTTTACCGAGACCCACCAGGTTATGGTCAATGTCGGCTACGGCAGGGGAGTCGAGGCGGCCGGTAGGCTTGAAGAGAACAACATCATTGTCAACTTCCAGGCCTCTCCTTTCGAAGAGGGATTCACCGCGGCGGGATCTCTCAGGCTGGGAGTCGCGGAGATGACCCGCTTCGGGATGGAGGAAGAGGATTTTAAAACCGTGGCCCAGTTCATTCACGACGTCGTTGCGGAGAGAAAGCGGGTCAGGAAAGATGTCGAGCAATTCAGAAAAGGCTTCCGGGAACTCAAGTTCTGTTTCAGCGGAAAGGAGTTCTCACAAAAGATTGAAGAGCTCCATCGGCTGATTTAAGTTTTCAAGGTCTGCCCTGTCAGGCGATTTGATATTAAACTTTTCTAATAACTGTCGCTGTTTCTTAAAAAAATCCCGATTCGATCGACGACGAAACACTCAAGGCAGGGCGGGAATACGCCCGAAAGCGCAATATGTCTTTCAACTCCTTCGTAAGACGACTCCTGCAACAAAGTGTCCCGAAACCCTCCTCACAGTGGTTGTCTGAATTATTCGAAGAAGGACTACTACTTTTCAGATATTGAACCAGCTCTTTACCCACCTCTACAGGTACTGAGAGACGTCAGTAAGCTTCCTGTTTGGAACCGTTGGCAGGCAAGAAGCCAAGTCTGCAGTAATCTCTCCTCGGAGCAAAAGATATCGAAGGTAGGAGCGAAGCGAGCCCTGAGAGAGCTTGAAGCGATTAAGTCAGGCCGGTAGCGAAAGATTACCGAGGTGATGCGGAAGTTGGGGAAGGAGGCTTGACCGCCAGGGAGTAAGAAGCTCCGGGATGGATCGGGGTGGCGGATTCGGGTAGGGGATTATAGGGTGGTGTATGTGATCGATGATGAACATGGAATGGTGATGCTGATTAACCCAAAATGTGAGTCCCGGTTTTTCCATTCACCGCATCCAGGGCTTTGTACAGGGAGGTGATGATCGTCTCTTTCCCGCTCCAGCGGGCAAACCGGAACGCCGCCTGGACCTTGGGGCCCATAGACCCCTTCAGGAAGTGGCCCTCCTTAAGATATTTTTCCGCCTCTGCGGTGGTGATGGTGTCCAACTCCTCCTGGTCCGGTTTGTTGAAGTTCAGGCAGGCTTTTTCCACGTCCGTTAGAATGAGGAATTTATCCGCATTCACTGCCTGGGCCAGCTTGAATCCGGCCCGGTCTTTATCTATGACCGCCTCCACCCCGGAGTAGCTTCCGTCGCCGTTCAATTTAACGGGGATGCCGCCCCCTCCTGAGGCGATGACCATGACCCCGCCCTTTAAAAGATCATTGATCGACGCTTTTTCCACGATATCGAGGGGCTCCGGGGAGGGGACCACCCGACGCCAGCCTTTCTCGATCCCCGGTTTGACCTCTTTGACGATATACCCCTTTTCTGCATTCAGCCTCAGGGCTTCTTCTTTGGTATAGAAAGGTCCCACCGGCTTGGTCGGGTCCTGAAAATCCGGGTCTTCCTCGCTCACCACTACCTGGGTAACCACGGTGCAGACCGGGACTTTGAGCCCTTCTTCTGCCAGGCGGTGGGTGATACGGTTCTGCATCATCCAGCCTATCTGTCCCTGGGTCATGGCGCCACAGGCGGCGAGGGTCTGGGCCGGGACCAGGGAATCCGCTTCCTCCTGCTGGATGAGGAGAGCGCCGGCCTGGGGGCCGTTGCCGTGAGTAATAACGATACTGTACCCGGCCCTGGCGATCTTGGCGATTTCTTTGGCCATAATATCTACATTCTTAAACTGCTCTTTCGTGGTGCCTTTTTCATGGGCCTGTTTGATGGCATTGCCCCCGAGAGCAATAACTAGCACTTCGCCGGTCATTTAATATTCTCCTGTAGTATGGTTTAGTAAAATTTATGACGAGTCAGTTTAAAATCAGGGAAGAGAAAAGACAAGAGATAAGACCGTAATTTTTTGGAAGGGGATGAGCTCTCCGGAGTTACCGATCGGATGTTTAAGGTTGGAAAAAAGCAAGCCGAGGTCTCCCGCTTGCTTGATGTTAGTAAACAGAGTGTGGGTCGTTGGCACAAAGATTGGGAGCGGGCCGGCGTAACCATCCTAATAATGATATCTATATGCCGCTA
Organism: uncultured Spirochaetaceae bacterium; assembly: GCA_964514815.1. Lineage (GTDB taxonomy): Bacteria > Spirochaetota > Spirochaetia > SZUA-6 > DRHE01 > CAZERV01. Next base: position 11,548 of record CAZERV010000032.1, read on the forward strand.
CAACAATCAAATTATTAAAAATTTCATAAACCATCCGGTGTTCATGGTTTATTCTTCTACTCCAAACATTTCCACCCAAATATTTTAGCCTTTCCGGTTTACCAATTCCCCCCACTGGATTCTGTATAACAGCTCTTGTAAGATCAAAACACTTTACATAAAGGTTTTTATTATTTTCCCTTAACCACTTGAGATCCTTTTCCGCCTGGTTGCTCAGTTTGAGAATCCATTCATTATCTCCTTTCGTCAAAATCAATTCCTGCAAAAGTTCCCTGAGCCAATTCCTGTCTGGTTTTTAAGAGACTTTCCATTGTTACCTTGTCTTTCAGAATATAGATAGTTTCCTTCATGTTTTCATAATCCTCTTCAGGAATAACAACTACCTCACCCTGCTTTCCCGAATGAATTCTTAAAGGTTCATGATGATCCAGAACTTCCTTATGATATTTTGCCAGATTTCTTCTGTATTCAGAAACAGTGACAACAGCCATAAGCACCTCCTGTACTTAATTTAGTACATTTTAAGTACAACATCAAGCAACTAATCAACGAACAAGCGAAATCTGCAACCTTTTCAGCGCGCCGGCCAGGGTGTAAAAACTTTTTCATCACTCTCTGACCGATTTTAAGGCCGTCCTCTTGGAGACTTAACGCCAATAGTGTGTACAAATTCAGCCCATCATAGTCAAATCCAGGTACATTCCTCAATCCCGCAGCAACCCTATTTAAAGGATAAAGTGTGACAGTTTCGTCATCGCTTTTTATGATGTAAGCTTTCATGGCTGAGCCGCCATCAATAAAAACAGCCTGTTTGATGTCTTTATCGTAAAAAACTCCTGAACACAAATGCAAATGAAGGTTTAACCGGGGGGAATAGGTTTCTAATCGAGCAGAAGGGTCTCAAATTTGAGATCTTGAATATGGCCCTGGAGGGTGAAGAATCGGTGGGAATCTTCACCTGGCTGTTGAAAAACCACCCGGAGGAGGTAGAGGGAGTAGAAGACCAGGACCACTATATTCGTAATAATATTCTCGATATCTATCATTCCCAGGGGAATACTCTTCTGTTCAGACAATTTCCAAGGTCCCCGGAAAATCGGTCAGGGAGAGACTTGGGATAACTATATAAACTGGGAAAAAGCTTCTCAGGCTCTATATTGGCCCTGAACTTTAAGGTAGAAATACACTGCTTCAATTTCCAGGTGATTCCTGCTTATTCCGCAAAGAAGCTATTCCCTCGGTAAAGGGCGGGCGGATGATCCCCTTCTCCGTGATGATTCCGGTTATATTTGCGGCCGGGGTCACATCAAAAGCGGGATTATAAACATTCACTCCTTCCGGGGCTATCCTCAAGCCCCGGATATGAGTTAACTCGTCCGGAGATCGTTCCTCGATCTCTATCTCCCGGCCAGAGCCCAGCTCGAAATCGATAGTTGACATGGGCGCCGCTATATAAAAAGGCACCTTGAATTTCAAAGCCATCTCCGACAGCATATAGGTGCCGATCTTATTGGCCGTATCCCCGTTGGCGGCAATCCTGTCCGCCCCCACCAGGATCAAATCGATCTTGCCGTCCCTGATCAAGGTCGCGGCCACACTGTCGGCGATCAAAGTTACCGGAATACCTTCTTCCACCAGCTCAAAGGCGGTCAGGCGAGCTCCCTGCAGACGCGGCCTGGTTTCATCGGCATAGACCCTGATCCTTTTGCCGCGAAAATGGGCTTCCCGGATGACCCCTAAGGCGGTTCCATAATCCACGGTGGCCAGGGCCCCGGCGTTGCAGTGGGTAAGAACAGTTCCTCTTTCCGGAACCACCTCGTACCCGTGTCTGGCCATGGCCTTGTTTATCTCAACATCCTCCAGGGCAATCTTATCGGCTTCCTTCAATATATCAGCCAGGAGGCCGTCTATGGATTGATCAGGTCCTTCAGATTTATGCTGCCGGGTTTTTAGAACTTTCTCCATTCTGTTTATGGCCCAGGTCAGGTTCACGGCGGTAGGCCGGGCGGCAGCAAGCTCTCTATCAGCCGCAAAAACTTTCTTGAAAAATTCCTCTCCGGGCAGGTCCCTGTATTCCAGGGCGGCCAGGTATACCCCGTAGGCTGCGGCCGCGCCTATGGCTGGGGCTCCCCTTACCACCATGTCCGAGATGGCGGTTTCTACCTCCCTGTAGTTTTTAGCTTCATAAAAATCAATCTCAACAGGCAGCCTGCGCTGATCGAGCAGTTTCAACACACCATCTTTAAACTCCAGGGTACGATACTTCATGAAGAACTCCTTCTCTTTTCCCCCTGCTCAGTCCAGGGCCATGTCGGCCAGCTCTTTCAGGATCTCACCGGACAGTCCCAGGAGCACGGCATCGGCCAGACTGTCCTGAACGGTCGGCTCATTGTTGACGATCACCACCGAGCCGCCGGCCTGCCGTGTCTCGGCTGGGATAGAGGCAGCGGGATATACCAAAAGTGATGAGCCGATGACGAGTAGAATATCGGCCCGGCAGGCCTTTTCGAAGGCCAGCCGGGTCGCTTCCTCCGGCATGGCCTGCCCGAATGAGATGGTGGCCGGTTTCAGCCAGCCCCCGCACTCATCACACTGGGGGCAGGAATCCCCTTCATCAAAGTTGGGGAAGATATCTTTCCATTCGAAGCGCTTTTTGCAGGACAGGCAGTGAATATAGGCGTTCGACCCGTGAAGCTCTATTACCCGGTCATCCGGAATTCCGGAGCGCTGATGAAGCCCGTCGATATTCTGTGTGATGACCGTTTTCAGGAATCCGGCTTTGTACATTCGAGCCAAGGCCAGATGGGCCTCGTTAGGCTGAGCCTTTTTCATGGATGGGTACATTTCGATTTTCCGGCGCCAGTACTCTCTGCGGGCCGCTGGATCGCCGAGGAACTCAGAGATCTCAATGGGACGCATCTTCTTCCAGATTCCCCCTGGTCCGCGAAAATCAGGGATCCCGCTTTCGGTACTGATTCCGGCCCCGCTGAAGGCCACCAGGTAGCGGCTGGAGCGTACGTGAGCGGCAAGTTCTTCTATTTTGTTCTGTAAGCCTGAGTCCACACTGATGTCCACTATCTCCTATTGTTTACGGAGAGTCAATTGGAAAAGATCATTGCAACCGATCATGACAAGCCGGTTTTTATGATCTCTCCGCTTAACTTCACCATTTCTATTAGTATGTCCCTATGGCGTAAGGATTTAACTTTCAGTGGTGGCCACTACCGATTGTATGCCAGCCTCCGCCGCGGCAGCGGCACGCCGGAGAGCCCGAACATCCGGTAAATCTCCAGGTGCTCCGGTTCAAGCCTCGAGTTCACCCGCACATATTTTTGCCCGATGCTGCCGTCCTCCTCCTTCACCCTGTATCCAATGGTCATCCGTTCGTGCGTCTTGAGCACGTTGCACACCATCGGCCACTTCCTCCGATCTCCACCGGCTCGCAGGCGGCTCTCGATCACATGCAGTAGATGATAGGCCACCACCGAGATGAACATGTGCGTGTCCACCCTGAAGCCCAAAGAGCTCTTCATACACATGAAGGCGTACTCTATCTGTCCCAGCATCGTGTAGATGCCCCAGATCTCCTCATCCCCCAGATCCAGGCGGTCGGTCCTCAACACGTAGCTACCCTCCTGGGCAGTCTCACGATCATACTTCTCTTCCTTTTTCTTACATACAATATCAACCGCCTTCAGGCTCTTGTCCGTAGCCGGCTTATCGGCTTCAGGCTTCACCTCCACCTCGTAGAGCTTGGCCGCCTTAGGGTATTTCTCTTTCAGCTTTCCCACCAGCTCCACCGCTTTACTGTACCTCTTGGTGCGGTGCGGAACATTCAGTCCCGCTCTGTAATACTCAAGCCGCTCTGTAAAAAGCTGCTCCACCCGGGTGCGCATGCTCTTCTCTTTCTGGTTCTTCTTCTCACTGCGGCACAACAGATAAACTTCCTCTTCCTGGATGAAACGCTTGACCTCGATCTTGATCCCTCTGTCATTCTCCTCCTTCATTACCTTCATTTCGTAAAACTCTTTCTCGAAAGGCGCCTTCCCCCGGTTCACCGCGATGTAGTGGTAGTGGTTTTCTTTCAGCCAATTGAGGTTCTCATCGGTGGTAATCCCCGCGTCGATCACGATCAGCCCCAGGGTCACCAGCTTGCAGTCATCCCGCTCCTCATTGCTTCGCCCCCAGGCCGCTTTCGGATTCCCGGTCGCCTCGCCCTCAAAGTAGCTGTTGTTACCTGCCAGATGCTCTTCCAGCTCCTTCTTCAGCCCATACAGTGTATCCCCCGCCCGGTAATAGGAGTTTAGTGAATTGCGCAAGGGAGTTCCTGTAAGCTCATACAACGCACTTCGTTTCTCAGCCCATTCTCTGGTGTATCGTTCACTGCCCGGGTCGATCAGCCGTCCTACCACTAACGCCGTCAGTACCGGCGTCACTTTCGCTGATACCCCCTGCTTCTCAAAGAACTCCTCCATCCCCAGTTCTTTCCACACCGAGTGGCACAGATACTCAGCGCCTATACTACGAGGTGATTCTACCTCCAGGGAGTTGACGTCCACAGTTTGAAAATCACTCGCCTGCTCCTCTTCCAGCTGTTCGGACTGTTTCTTGAAGATCTTTCGGGCTGCCTCTCGGGCCCTCTTCTCCAAAGTTTTATCCAGCTCCACCAGGCTCCTCTGACCGGTGAGGATCTCTTCGATCCGCCTGGCGAAGCTCTGGAACTGGGAGGAATCAAGTTCGAGGTTGCCGAGGTTGAGCACCAGGCGCTGCCTGGGTCCTTTCTCTGTTCTCACACTCTCCACCAATTGAAATATTGTTCATTTTTAGGCCTCTTCTGCCCTTTTTCGGCCATCTCAGCATCGGCGGCTGCCCGAACCCCGCGAGTTTTGGTGAAGTTGGGTTAAAAAAATTTGACAGGGGAAATTTTCTATGATAAAGTGATTAAACGTTTAACGTATAAGGTTTAATCAGGAGAGGTTGTAAAGAAGGTTATTATGAAGCGATATGGTCAGATCATCCGCATCAAGCCCGAAAAACTGGAAGAGTATAAAAAATACCACGCCGAGATCTGGCCTGAAATCGTTGACATGATCCGCCAGTGCGATATCCGTAACTACAGCATCTTTCACCAAGACGGTTTTCTCTTCACCTACTTTGAATATGTCGGCCATGATTTTGAGGCCGACATGGCCAAAATGGCGGCAGATCCCAGGACCCAGGACTGGTGGGACATCATGATGCCCATGCAGGAACCCCTGAACACACGGGCCGAGGGAGAGTGGTGGGCGACCATGGAAGAGGTCTTTCATACCGATTGAGTGGGGGGAAGCAGATATGGAAAGAACGGAAAAAGCCTTCAAGAAGCTCGAACGAATGAATAAGACGCTGCGCCACGAGGAGCCGGACCGGGTGCCCGTAAGCGATTTTTTCTGGGGCAGTTTCCTGAAGCGCTGGCGGGAAGAGCTTGGGCTTCCGGAAGACACAGACGTGTACACCTACTACGACCTCGACTGGATCGTAACGATCCCCAACATGGATCCCCACATCAAGGACTTTGAGATCGTCAAAGAAAATGAAGAGGAAGTTATCGTTAGAACCGGCTACGAGGCGCTGATTCGCAAAGTTTTTGCCGATCCTATGCCCGCCTTTCTGAAGTTCAGTACCGATACAATCGAAAAAATGCGGTCTTTTAGTTTTGATGATCCCTGGGATGAACGCAGATATTTGAGGGGCGGGGACAATCAACTGGCTGGTGTGGGCGACGGTTTCGTACGGAACCTTCCGCCCTGGGTCGAAACCGTAGAGAGCCTCCATCCGAACTTTCCTGTTTACGGCAGCATCTGCGAAGGCCATGAACAGCTGTGGCGCATTATCGGGTCCGAAAATGTGATGCTCTGGATCGGACTGTACCCGAACGAACTGGGCTGGTTTATCGGGCGGATAGGCGAGTTCCTTATAGAGATGACCAAAGCCCAGATAAAAGCGGCCGGCGGGCTTCTGGACGGCATGGTGATCTGGGGTGACGTGGCTTATGTGAACGGCATGCTCTTCTCTCCCGAATACTGGCGAAAGTACTTCAAGCCGATCGTGCAGGAACAGATCCGTATCTGCCATGACAGCGGCCTGCCGGTTATCTATCACGGCTGCGGGGATGCGACTGCACTATTCGACGATTTCATAGACATGGATCTGGATGCCTACAATCCCCTGGAAGCCAAGGCCGGACTGGACGCCGTCGAGCTTAGAAGGGAATACGGCCACAAGCTCGGCTTCTGCGGCAACATGGACGTAATACTCTGGGCAAAGGAAGGCGATGACGCGCTTAAGAAAACGGTGCTCACCAAGCTGAATGCCGCCAAGGGGGGCGGCTTTATCTTTCAGTCGGACCACTCGGTTCCGAGCAACGTATCGGGACACAACTACGAATTTGTGGTCAACCTGGTGCGCGAGTATGGGCAGTATCCCCTTTCCCTGGGCGAGTATGACCTGAATATATGACATCGAGAGAGAGAGTTCTGAACAGTATCGTCCACCGGGAACCGGACCGGGTACCTCTCGATCTAGGATCCACCCCCAGCTCAGGAGTTTCAGCAATCGCCTACAACAAGCTGAAAGATTTACTGGGTCTGAGCGAAGGCTCTACGAGAGTGTACGATGTGGTTCAGCAGTTGGCCCAGCCTGAAGAATCCATATTGAACCTCTTCAAGATCGACGTGCTCGATATCGGACGCTCCTTCAACAGCGAGGATGTTGACTGGTATGATGTAACCCTTTCCGACGGCAGCAGGGGGCAGTATCCTTCCTGGTTTCATCCGGTCGAGCAGCAGGACGGCAGCTGGCAGGCCTATACCGCAGACGGTACCTTCATCGCCAAACAACCGCAGGGTGCGCCTTTTTTTGACCAGACCTTCTTCCCGTATATCGATGGATATCCCAAAGATTTTCACGATCTGCCGGTCGCCATGGACAAGGTGCTCTGGGCGGCACTGGTCCACAGCCCCTGGGACCATGCGGGGGATAGAGATTTCTGGCAGACTCTCAGGCAGCGCACAATCCAATTGAAGAGTGAGAGCGACCGGGCTCTGATGATCGTCTGCGGCTGCAATTTATTCGAGTGGGGCACCTTCCTGCGGCGCCTGGACAATTTCCTGATGGACCTGTTAAGCGATCAACTGAATGTCGAGCGCCTCCTGGATGCGCTTCTGGAGCAGCACCTGGCAACACTGGAAAAGATCTGCCAGGCAGTCGGCGATCTGGTCGATATAATCCGCTTTGGTGATGACCTCGGTATGGACCAGGGATCGTTCATGCCGCCGGAGCTGTACCGCAAGCTGTTCAAACGCCGGCACTCAACGCTCTGTGCTTTCGTGAAGAAACACAGCAGCATGCACACCTTTCTCCATTCCTGCGGCTCCATCTACGAGCTGCTTCCCGATCTGATCGAGGCCGGCATCGAAATCATCAACCCGGTACAGACCAACACTCAGAATATGGAACCGGAGCGTTTAAAGAGGGAGTTCGGGAAAGACCTCACCTTCTGGGGTGCGGGAATCGATACCCGGACCGTCCTAAACAGGGCTCGACCGGAAGAGGTCAAAAAACAGGTCCAGAGAAGAATGGAGATACTTGCTCCCGGGGGAGGTTTTGTTTTTAATACAGTCCATAATATCCTGCCGGATGTTCCGCCGCAGAATATTGTGGCCATGTTTGAAGCGATCGATGAATTCTACCATTAAAGAATTGTGATATGCCCTACGCAACCTTAGCCGACATTGCCCGAAGGGCCAACAAGAGCATCGCCACTGTGTCCAGGGTTCTCAACAGTAAGGACACGGATGGTATCCGTGTCAGCGGGGATACCAGGGACCAAATTATGGCCCTGGCCAGGGAGCTGAATTACCGTCCGAACTACCTCGCCCGGCACCTGGTAAAAAAAGACAGCCGGGTCATCGGGCTGCTTATTCCGGACATCATGCAGATCTTTTTCAACGAGATCTGCTACCACATGAGCCGTCAACTGGATGAAAAAGGGTACGATATTCTATTGGCCCACAGCTACGAAGAACCCGAACCGGAGCATAAAGCGATCGAAATGATCCTGGCCCGCCGGGTGAACGGACTCGTTGTCGCTCCTGCCCGGGGGAAGTGTAATCTGAAGCTCCTGGAGGATATCCAGCAGAGAAAGATCCCTCTCATTCTGCTGGACAGATACTTTGCCGGGAAGAGTTTTTATACAGTGACCACCGATGATGTTTGCGGGAGCTATCTCCTGACCGATCACCTGATCAATCAGGGAGCCAGGAACATTCTTTTCATCTGCGGCAACAAGAACACCAGTGTCAGTTTGGAGCGTATCGCCGGATACAAACAGGCGTTTGCGGAGCACGGGCTGGAAGTACAGGACGACCACCTTCTGGAGAGCGGCTACTTTCAGAAGAACGGCTATGCCAGGGTTAAAGGCCTGCTGGACGAAGGCCGTTTGAAAGGCATCGAGGCGATAATGGGCGCGAACGATGAAATCGCCCTGGGTATTATGGTGGCCCTCTGGGAGCAGTGGATCGATATTCCCCATGATATCCTGGTAGCCGGCTACGGAGATGAGCGCTACTCTAAATATTTCAAGGTCCCACTGACCTCTGTGCAGCAGCCCACGATCGAGCTGGCCTCGGAAACCTGTGACATGTTGATGAAGCTTATTGAGGGTGAAAAGATCACAGAAAAGAATGTAAAGGTCCCCTGCCGGCTGATTGTGCGTGAGTCTACCGGGCGAGAGGCGGGAGGGGAAGCATGATCTCTCGTGAGCGAGTGCTCGCGGCTTTTGCACACCAGGAGCCGGACCGGGTTCCCTGCTGGTGCGGCGCTTCACCAGAATTTTGGGACAAAGCGAAACGGGAGCTGGACCTCGACGATGAGGCTCTAAGACTCCGGCTGCGGGATGACTTTCGCCGGGTATTTTCGACATATACAGGACCGGAGCAAGCCTTGAGCCCCGGCGCAGTCTACCGGACCCCATTTGGGGTGGAACGATACGGCTTGGGCTACGGCCAGCCCTCCAGCCATCCACTGGCCAAGGCCAACTTAAAGGAGCTGCACGATTATGCCTGGCCGGACCCGGCCCGGATCGATGTTGCCAACTTACGAAGTGATGCCCTGCACTACCAGGGACAGTACGCCATCCTCGGCGGGGAGTGGACGCCTTACTGGCACGATGCCATCGACCTGGTGGGCATGGAGAATCTCTATTACAGAATGTTCGACGAACCCGAGTTTGTCGATGCTTTATTGACCCACATTGTGGATTATTATGCCGAGGGCAGCAGGAAAACTTTTGAGCTGGCCGCCGATGCCATCGACATCTTTTTTATCGGCAACGACTTCGGCAGCCAGACCGGGCCGCTGGTAGGAGAAGAAATGTTCCGGCGTTTCCTTTTACCCCATCTGAAACGGCTTATCGGTCTTGGTCATGACTATGGGCTGGAGGTCATGCTGCACTGCTGCGGAGGATTTGAGCCCTTGATTCCCTGCATGATCGAGGCGGGCCTGGATGGCCTGCACGCACTCCAGCCCTCCTGTTATGGCATGGACCTGAAATCGTTGAAGTCCGAGTTCGGCGATAAAATCCTGTTCAACGGCTGTATCGATTCTCATCACGTATTGATCGAAGGGACGCCCGACACAGTGCGTGAGAGGACTCGAGAGGTTCTCGATATCATGAAGCCGGTGGGAGGCTTTGTCGCCGGTGCCAGCCACGACACGATCCTGGAGGAAACACCTCTGGAGAATGTGCTGGCCATGTTTGACACGATTCATGAGTGCGGGGTCTATTAAGAAGGAGGTGGTGCCTGACAAAAAAAGAACTGTCTCGGGATAGGGAGATTGCCCCTGTTATTTAAGCAATCACGAATAAACAAAATAAAAAGAAGAGAAGGAGGAGACATGAAAAAACTTTTCATTCCATTGTTTGTTTTAGTGCTGCTCTCGACTTTTTTGTTTGCCGGAGGCAAACAGGAAGCAGCAGTTGGTCCGGTGGTCCTCAAGATGGCCACGATCGGCGGCGCCAACTACGAGGAACTGTACAAAGCCATTCCCAAGTTTGAAGCAGAGACGGGAATGAAGGTAGAAATCGTTTACAAGGGAGATGGTTTTCAGATCGACAAGAAACTGAAGATCGACTTTGCCGCCGGCACGGTGGACTACGACGTGTGCTGGGACCATTCCAGTTTCTTTACCCAGTACATCAAAGCCAAGGGCATCGTCCCCCTGGACGACTACTTCACCGAGGATGATCTTAAAGATTTCATCCCCATGATCCTGAACTCCGGTAAAAAGGATGGTAAGCTGTGGATCATGCCCAGGCATTTCGACATCAGCGCGCTGCACTACCGAACCGATCTGTTTGACCAGTACGGCCTGACTGTGCCGGAAACCTGGGATGCTTTCAAAGATACCGCCCTGAAAGTGCAGAAACAGTTGCCGGCGGGGGTCTACGCTACCGAGTTTGCCGGAAAAGAGGAAGCCCTTACGGGGCGGTTCTATGAAGTACTCACCTCGGAAGGCGGAGATTTCTTTGACAAGAACTGGAAGCCCGGTTTTAACAGCCCTGCCGGCGTCAAGGCGGTGACCATGTTCAGAGATCTGTATGCAGCAGGCGCCATGCCCCCGGGGATGACCAGCTTCGTGTGGGAGGACGTGGCCAAGAACTGGGTCGCCGGAAATATCGTCATGTACACCGAATGGTACGGCTGGTACTCATACTTTCAGGACCCGGAGGCCAGTAAGGTAGCCGGCAAGTTTGACCTCGCTCGTCAGCCCAAGGGGGATGGCGGAGTTCACGGCGGCTGGGCCGGACAGCACTCCTTCTCGATCACAGCTGCGAGTAAGCACAAGAAGGAAGCGGCCCAGTTTGTCAAGTTCATCACCGACGTGGACCAGCAGTACATGGAGGCGGGCCTGGGAATCCTGGTGACCCGTCAGTCGGTCTGGGACAGGGTCATCCGGGAGGCCAGGGGCACCGGTAAAGAGCTCGATATAAAACGGCTGGAGTTGGCCCTGATGCAGGCTTCAGAGGACTTTTTTACGCCGCCGCTGGTAGCGGAATGGCTTCCTTCCTCGGATATTGTCTATCCGATTGTACAGGCCATTATCCTGGGCGACAAGGAGCCGAAGGCCGGTCTGGATGAAGCTGCCAAGAAAGTCGAACAGATGATGAAGGACAGAGGATACTATTAGATTGCTCATCAAGGTCTTGGGTGGTTTAAATCACCCAAGACCGCCTTTTAAACCCTAACCGGAAGGAACCATGTCAATGAAATCTCATCTATCTTCTACCGCGCTGGAAAATCGAAGACTCCCGGTACTGCTGCTGCTGCCGGCGGTGGTTGTCATGGCCTTCGTGGTCGCCTTTCCCATGCTCTACTCTCTTTTTTTAAGCTTCACGAACTATACCCTGCTGAATCCGGTGCTGCGCTTTGTGGGCCTGCGCAACTACATTAACCTGTTTCAGGACCAGGTATTCTTGTCCGCCTTAGGTAGAACCATCTTGTACATCATGGTTACCGTAAATTTAGAACTGGTACTGGGCCTGGTGATCGCAAATGCCATGTCCCACGTAGTCCTCGGACAGGGCTTGATCCGCACGGTGATGATGATGCCCATGATGTTCGCTCCCATTCTGGTTGGCCTTCAATTCAAGTGGATCTTCAACGATCAGGTCGGTCTGGTCAACAATATACTCTTTGAGATCTTTCGCCGGCCGATCATTATCCCCTGGCTCATTCATAAACCACTGGGATTCATTACCATCCTCGCGGCCGAGATCTGGATGAGCACACCCTTTATGGTGATCATCTTCCTGGCGGGGATTCTCTCGATTTCACCCGATATCCTCGATGCTGCCGAGGTGGACGGCGCCTCCGAATGGCAGAAGTTTATCCACATAACCATTCCATCGCTTTCACCGTTTATCTATATTGCCCTGGCAGTGCGATCCCTGGACGTGGCCAGGGCCTACGACCTGGTGAGCATCATGACCGGCGGTGGACCGGCCCACCGGACCGAGTTGATCTGGACATACGTGTACCGCCTGAGCTTTACCAGCCAGAACTTTGCGCTGGGCAGCGCCATGTCCTTGGTCACGGTGGTAATTGCCTTTATATTTACCTTTTATTTTTTTAGCCAATTGATTAAAGCCAGGAAGGTGAGGGGAAAATGAAAAAGAAGCACATACGACATATCCCATCCAAAGTACTGACCGGTATAGTTTTGGTTCTCTTTTTTATACCGGTACTCTGGCTCATCCTTACCTCTATGCGGCCCAATATCGAAATCAACACCCGCCCGCCGGTATGGATCTCCAGGAACTTCAACTTCGACTCCTACCTGGCGCTGCTCGGATTCGGGGTCAATCCGGAGCGTTTTGCCTTTGGCGAAAATGTTCCCTTTGGGGCTTATCTGCGCAATTCTCTGGTTGCTTCGGTAGCCAGCACCCTGCTGGCCCTGGCAATCGGGACCCTGGCAGCATTTGCTTTTTCCAGCTTCAAGTTTAAGTGGCGCAATGGAATCTTTCTTTCGCTGATGCTGGCCCGGGCCATTCCGGGCATCGCTTTGAGCCTGCCTCTGTTTGCCCTGTTTACCAGGTTCGGTCTGGCGGATCGAACCTTCGGCCTGGTGCTGGCTTATACGGGTTTGAACATCCCCTTTACCGCCTGGCTTATGGCGGGTTTTATCGGTGAGATTCCCGAGACCTTAAGCGACGCCGCCCTGATCGACGGCTGCTCCAAATGGGCGGCCTTCTTGAGAGTGGAGCTGCCGATGGTTGGTCCGGGCATGGCTGCCAGCGGGATCTTTGCCTTTCTGACCGCTTGGAACGAGTTCGCCCTGGCCGGAGTCATAACCCGTACCATCGCCTCTAAAACTTTTCCGGTGGGGCTGTTCGATTTTACCGGCGAGTTTGTTTCCGATTGGAGAGGCATGTGTGCCATGTCGGTGCTTATGCTCATTCCTGCGATAATATTCGTGGTCCTGGTACAAAAACAACTGCTCCGAGGTCTAACCCTTGGCGCAGTAAAGGGATAATTCAAGGAGGAAAACGTGACATCCAAAGAACGGATGATGTGCGCCATAAACAGGGAAAAGCCGGATCGCCTGCCGGTGACCTTTCATCAGTGGCAGGGCTATCATCTTGACAAGTATCTTGATGGGATCAGCGATATAGAGGCCTTCCGAAAATTTGGACTGGATGCGGCCGTACAATATTTCGAAGAGATGGGGCAGTTCTGGCTGGTGGACGCCGACTACACCAAGGCCTCTACCCCTGATTGGCAGGATGATGTGGAGGAGGTTTCCAGCGATCCTGAAAATCGGATCAACCACCACACCATTACCACTCCGGAAGGGGTCCTGTCCTACAAGACCAGCGGTGATCAGAAAACCACCTGGATCACGGAATACCTGATCAAGAAGGATGAAGACATAAAGCTGATCAAGAAGTACATGCCCGTGCCTGAGTTGGATCCGAGACCCCTGGTCGAAGTGTATGACAAGGTTGGAGACAAAGGAATTGTACGGGGTTTTGTCTGGGGCGACCAGGCGGGTTGCTGGCAGCACGCCGCCTGCCTTATGGATATTACCGAGCTCATATTAAAAGCGATCGATCAGCCGGACTGGGTCCACGAGCTTATGCGTATTCTGCTGGACAAGAAGCTTACGTTCATCGAGTCCATGAAAGGCGCCAAATTCGATCTGATCGAAACCGGCGGAGGATCGGCATCATCTACCCTGATTTCGCCGGATTTATACAAGGAGTTCTGCCTGCCCTACGACAGGGAGATGCACGACGCCCTGCACGCTTTGGGCTTTAAAATTACCTATCACACCTGCGGCGGCAATTACGGGATCGAAGAACACATCGTGGCCAATGGCTGCGATGCTTCGGAAACCCTGGCTTCCTTGAGCATCGGCGGTAACCAGGAACCCTGGGACTATAAGCAGAAAATCGGTAACCGGGTAGCCCTGATCGGCGGCATGGACCAGTTTAACGTGCTTACCCGCGGCACAGCGGATACGATTCGCAAACAGGTGCAGACCCTTTTTGAGAAGGTTGGCTGCGACGGAGGCTATATCCTCTCCTGCACGGACCACTTCTTCGAAACACCCCTGAAAAACATTGCCGTCTATGCCGAGGCAGCCCTGGAGTGCGTGTATTAATGTTGAAGAGATACCATAAGGAGACGAATATTACGATGAATGCACCAAAAAACAGGCTGAGAGGCAGCCTGCCCAAAGTGGGCCTTCGCCCGACCATAGATGGACGCCTCGGCGGCGTCAGGGAATCTCTGGAAAATAAGACCATGGCCGAAACGGCGGCTAAGCTCCTTTCGGCGAACCTGCGGTACCCGTGTGGAATGGCTGTGGAATGTGTGATCGCCGACACCTGCATCGGCGGGGTGGCCGAAGCAGCATCCGCAGAGGAGAAGTTCCGGCACGGCAGAATCGATGAAGGCATCTTTGACCCGGATGAATTCCAGCGGTCTCTAAAGTGGGTCCAGGCAAACTGCAGGGAAGGCGGCGACGACAATCCGGCCTTAACACTCTGAACACTGCAATGTGCATGCGTTATCTTGGGATATTTCTTGCTGTCGCTCCATTTATCAGGTAAATAGCATGTGTACTGCTTGTCTATTCTCGCCTTTAGCTTACCTATCTGTTGTGCTCTTGAAATTAAATCTTCGATGGCACGAGTAATGACCAATGTACACCTACTACAAAATGGGAGACAAAACCGTTCATAGCTTGGATCATTGAACTTTTCTCGAATGAATTTCGAAGATGCACTTTTGAAAGCACCATATAAAGCCTTATCATCATCATCGCCAACAATTAATATAGGATTTTTTTCAGATGCATCCAGGTGCTATCTTAAATATTCTATCACTCTATAAACAGAATCATCAAAGGATACAGCGTCATAATATGATGAGCACTCATGTTTGGAAAGGGATGTACAAGCCATCGATCCCGCCATTTCCCGTGTTCTTTCATGTTGGCGAGCTGTTGCTTGATGAGACGCAGCTTGACTTGGCTTTCTGATAGAATGGGAAGCCGCTCTCGTTCTTCACGGAACCGTTTTCTGGCATCACCCACAAGGCGACGTTTTGCATCAATCGTCTTCCCCTTGGCAATGCGGACATAGAAGGCGTCGACTGTCCTCTCCTGGATCTCCCCCCGAAAGGCAGCAAGGCAAGCTGCCCGCATGCCACTGTCTTGGTCGAGAAAGAACCTAACCTTCTCAATACCAGCAAGAAGCGCGCGAAGCAGCTCGAAATGGGCGTACAGCGTGTATTCAGAGTGAACTTGCATCCCATTCGAGGGGAGTCTGAGAGTATTGTCCAGCTCCTCAGAAATCTCAACGTATTCACGTGCCAGCGACTCTGCATAGGCTCCCGATATGTCCAACTCCAGCGAGGTGGCTCTCCCGCCACCCTGGCTGCCGCGTTTGGCCGACTCTTCGTAGTCCCGTCTCAGCCAAACACGGGCGTACTTGCGGAAGGGATAGGCAAGCTCGTAGTCACCGCTGGCGATAGCGTCCTCTTCCACTTGCTCGCCGTCCAATGAATCGTCAAAGTTGACGTGAACTCCAAAGACATAACTTGTGTTGTTGTCGGCGCTTGCAACAGCGGCCCACCTACCGAGAAAGTCTTGCTGCACTTTCTACATTTGTATCGCTGCGATCCAGATTTCGTTCTGCCAAAGTTCTGGTAACAATCTGAAAACGAGACGATTCCCTTCCCGTGATTGCCGCAGCCTTCGGTGCGGCAGGACGGCTCAGGCTTGGGGCGAAGGTAAGATGCGATCCGTCGGAGCTCCTCAGCGATAGCACGGTTGCTCTTTATCGGTGGCTTTTCTCTACAGAGCTTGCACGTGAGAGCAGGACGATTTGGACCACGTGCCCCAAGAATGTAGCTATCGCGCTGGATGCCTTTGCCCTTTTGCGGCGCATAACTGGCCAGTACCCCGAAATTGGCACAGCCAGGATTCTTGCAGAAGTTGGCCTGGATGCCGTCAACTTCAGGAGGGATCCGGGGTCGCTCTATGCCGGGACGTCCTCTTTGCAAAGCAAGATCCTCATAAGCCGTTGAGACCTATGAGGATCTTAGACTTTCCGATGATTTTCTTAAACACCTTTAGCGAACGCCTTCTCCCAGTGACCACGGGTTTTCGAAGAGTATAGGCCATATCTTCGGATATATTGCTTATTTTTAGGTGGTATATGCTGTGTTACTTCGGCAATGAACTGTAAATAATCAAAAAGTTTAAAGTTTTCACCGAAATAGGTATTGTATTGTCAACACTGAATCCACTGTTTTTCCAGGCCTTAGTACCCTTCAGGGTGCCTTAGTACCCTTCAGGGTGACAGTAAGTTTCGGGCAAACTTATCATTTATTAGCTCTTTCTCCTGAAAATACTTTATAACAAGCCTCACCTGCGGGGATGAAGACACACCCTGGCGGGCATCTACGACCTGCGGGTACCTTCGGTCTAAAAAGCTCTGTTATTTTACTAGTATCAGAAATTGGTAGAAATACAAAATTA
>CAZERV010000033.1:0-7722 GCA_964514815.1 uncultured Spirochaetaceae bacterium
CTTTAAAGTTCTGGAACCTCATGCTGTCCTCAAAGTTTAGTACCGATTCATATATCCTTTCTTTGATAAAAACAGCAACAGAGGTCATAGTTGCTTGACTGCCGATTGTATAGACAGTTAATCGTGCCTGTTTGACGCGATTATTTTTCCTGAAGTACTTCTCCGCCCCATAACCCGGTAAAATAGATATTGTACGCGTTTTTTTATCCATATCAAACATTATTTTTTCACCGATGCCGCTTCCTTTTACACCCTCAACCCAGGAAGTGCTAATGTCATCGTCAAATGCCTTATCGGGAGAATAGCGGAATGGCTGTTTACTATCATGGAGAAAGGTTGTTGCCAATGGGAAATGGAGCCCGGGATCGCCTTTCCGATCATCCCACCCTATGCCCCCCTCAATGAAAATGTCGAGTAGATTGAGGCTGCCGTCTGCTATCTCCTTAGGTCCGTGGTCACGGATAAATTCTCTTACCTCGGTAGATCCAAATGTATAATGAAGAAGAATCGAGAGGGAATCATCAATAGTCGCCTTTCCTGTGGAAATAAGTGATTCAGCCGCTTTCAAGTCCCCTCTACTTAGGGCCTCCAGAAGTGGAAAAGGATAATCTTCAAGCGTGTATTCAAGATCAACCGGGTTTGCTCCGGCCTCCAGGAGAAGGTCGATCTCTTCTTCAACCATATCTCTCTCAAACCCGTAATCACTCTGTGCACCGATTCTCACCAGCTTCAAGGCTGTCCTGCCATCATTATCTCTTATATTCACATCGGCGCCGGCATCAAGCAGGATCTTCATTACTTCTGTATTACCGGACATTGCCGCCTTCATCAATGGTGTCCTGCCATCATTATCGACCCGAGCATTCGGGTCGGCACCTGCAGCCAGTAATGCTTTAACTTTAGCCGCCTGTCCATTCTCTGCCGCTTTTAGTAAGTCTTCATTGGTATCTGAGGGGTAAGCCGAAAAGGGGATAACCATGGCGATTATGGCAATTAGCAATTGGGTGCGTAACATAATTTGCCGCCTATTCCTTTGCTGCAGCCTTTCTTAAGAGCCCGGTAAGCTCTTCATCGTACCCCTCTTCTGCGACATCTATAGCGGTTTTACCACGGCTATTTTTGGCCTTTACATCGGCTCCGTACTCCAGCAGGAGCCCGGCCAGATCTGTGTATCTGCGATAAGCCGCCTCCATTAGAGCGGTGCTGCCATATTCGTTTTTACCGTTGGGATCGGCCCCGAAGTCAAGAAGGAGTTTAACCAGGGCATAGTTATTGGTTCTTACCGCCTTCACGAGAGCAGTTGCGCCCCGGCCGACATGCTCAGGCAGGGAATTGGGATTCACCCCTTGTTCCAGGAATAGCTTAACGGTTTCCAGATCGTTGCTATCGACCAGGGCAAGAAACCTCCCCTCCGTGATAATCTCCTCTGCTCCTGCTTCTTTCAACCACCGGATAACCTCCCTGTCTCCCCAGGATCTGGCCAAATCCAGGGTGCTTATACCGCCCAGGCTTCGTATGTTAACATCAGCTCCGTGATCCAGGAGGAACCTCACCCATTCTTTACGCCTGGCCTCAGCAATATTGGGCTTCCATTTGGACAAAACCGCGAAGAGCGTGGTATATTCATTGTTGCCCATGGTGACATTAATATCCGCTCCATTCTCCAATAAATACTCGGTAATCTCTAAATGCGGTAGGGAATAGAAGAGAGGGCTCACCGAGAAATTTCTCAAATTTGGATCCGCCCCTCCTTCTATCATCGTTTGTACCACCTCAAAATGACCCTCCCTTACAGCACCTATCAGCGCTTTTTCTAAACCACTGACCGGCTTTCCTTCAGCCAGTATAAGCTTAACCACTTCGTTATGCCCCCTCTCTGCCGCTTCCATCAGGGCGGTTTCTCTGTCGCTTCCCTCGGCATTGATGTCCATCCCGCCGGCCAGAAATATTTTTACAGATTCAAGATCATTCTGTTTGGCTCGCTCCACAAAGCTGTATTCAGTGAAAGGAATGCCTTTCTCCCATAATTGCCTGATCGGGCTTCCCGGGGGAGATGCATCGGACATTGCCTGGCCCAGCAATTTCATAAGCGGAATATTGCCCTTTCTATCGGCGTAACTCAGAGCGGTGTACCCTCCGTTATTCTTAAATGTTACATCGGCCCCCCGATTCATCAGGAGCTTGACCATGGGGATGTCTCCTTTATCAGCCGCTATCATCAAGGCAGAAGCAAAACCTTTCAGTTCAGTAGGCACGCCTTTATCCAGTAGATACTCCGTCATCTGTTTATTCCCGCTTCCTACCGCGGCCAACAATTCGGAATGCTCTTTAACGGACCGCACTCTAACCTTTATCCCGATTTCCTTCCCGATTAAGAATAGCCCTGCTGATACTATAATGATCACCGGGATTGCCGGGAGAATGAGCTTGCGCAAGCGTGTTAGAAACTTAGAGCTCGAAATACGTGAACGAGATAATTTCGATTGGTCAGGCTTCTCATATTTGACACGAACCTGGCGGGCAATTCTTTCAACCTCTTTTCGGGGAAGCTCGCTGACCTCGGCCAGGGCTTCCAGTTGTACCTGCTCCTCCTCCCGTTTCCTTTCCTGTTCCTGAAGTCTTTGGCTTTCTTCAAGAACACGCTTCTGGATCTCTTGCTGAATTTTCTCTTCCAGTTCTCTGTCCTTGGCAAAATACTTGCGAAACCAGTTATTAATCAGGCTCATTGCAAACTTTACCCCCTCCCTTACAATCATGGGACTCGCCGATGATCAAGTTCATTAAGCCGGCCCACTGCGTTCGTACACGACGACTTGCCAGATTAACCCGGCCTTCTGATAAAAGCACCTCTTCAGTCCATTCCGGCGTAATTGCGCGTCCACGGCTTCCGTTGGATGGACGAAAACCCGGAAGGGGTTACGGATAAGTCTGAGGATGAAGTTACCTACCGCAACGCCATTCTTGACGAACTGCGTATCTTGCGGATAGATGGCAGCATAGTATTTCTTAACCCGGTGGGAGGACAGTCCCACCAGCGACTGCATATCATGATAGCAGCAGATCACCCGGTCGAGGGTTACCACATCCGCATCGTCGATCTCCGTCGCCAGGCTCACAAAGTCTCCGTGAAGATATCTCACCCGTCCGGCATGACCTTGCTGCTCGGATTCCCGTTGCGCTGCATGAAGGAAGCTGCTGGAGGCATCGATATCGGTCGCTCTCGCTATTCCGGCTTGGAGCAGCTCATGGTGCACCGCACCTACCCCGCCGCCAATATCGAGCAAGCTCATGCTTTTGATTCCGAGGTCCTTGAGTGCTTCGATTAGTATCTGCGTGGTCTTGCTCGGCCCTTTCTTGCGGTAGCGTTTCAGCTCCCTTTTTGCCATCCGTTCATTAAACAACCCTTCGATTCCCTGACACTGCAGGCAGCTCATTATATCCTCCCATTCTTTAGTAAGCTCTCATAAGGCGCCTGAGCCACATCATAAAATACTTTAGTATTTAGGTGAAGCCAAGAATTATCCAACTGCCGTTGCGGGCGCCCTGAACCGTGACTCATCCCGTGCCCAGGCACTTCGTTCCTTCCGGGCGAATCCTTAAGAGGGTAACGGAACCGTTCCCGAATAAGTTCTCCATCAGGCGAACATATTCTTCCGTACGTTTAACAGGAAGGTAGGCCTGGATAGTGCCTGCAAACCCGCCGCCGTGAACCCGGCAGGCCCCTTCTCCTTTCAGAAAGTCCTCGGTGACGGCCAGGGCAAGAGTTATTCCCTGCCGGGCCGGATTACGGCTCACATAGCAGTTCTGGAGGAGCTTCCAGGATGAAGATCCGGAAGCGTTCACGATTCTGAGGTAATCTTCGATTCGCCCTTCTTTAAGCGCAGCCGCCTGTTCCACTACCCTCTCGTTATCCTTAAAGAAATGAAGGCACCTGAGCAGGGCCCGGTCCCCGACTTTTCTTCTGAGCCCCGGCAAGGCGGCATAAAGCTCGTCAGGGGTCAGCTCTCTCAACACCTTCTTGCCCAGGGCGACCGCAGCCGATTTCATCTCTGCCGGTATGGCAGCATATTCGGGCGTCTGGTCCGCATGACTGCCGCCGGTGTTCACCACCATCAGGCTGTAGCCCCTAGGCTGGAAATCAAAGGAAAGCCGGTCAATCTGCGGATTTTCAAGGTCCTCAAAGTCAATGGCCACAATCCCCCCTTCGGCGCAGGCAATCTGATCCATCAAGCCGCAGGGCTTTCCGAAGTAATGGTTTTCCGCCTCCTGCCCGATCCGGGCCAGGAGAAGATTGTCAATCGAGCCGTCGTTGTAGAGATGATTGAAAATAGTCCCGATAAGGACTTCGATCGAAGCTGATGAGCTTAAGCCCGAGCCGGGAAGCACGCGGCTTTCAACCCTGGCCTTAAAGCCTCCGCACCTGAAACCCCTGGCCTCAAGGCCGGCGGCTATCCCCCGAATCAGGGCGCCGGTTGTTCCCTCTTCCTTCTTCCGGCGCTCGAGCCGGGACAGGTCGACTTCAAAGGGTTCCGGGAAGCCCTCGGAGTGCAGGACCGCCAGTGCATCGCCGGAAGGAGTGACAGCGGCAATGGAATCGAGCTGAACTGCGGCGGCCAGCACCCTGCCGTGGTTATGGTCGGTGTGGTTTCCCCCCAGCTCCGTCCTGCCCGGCGTACTGAAAAGAAATACAACTTCCGGGGAAAAGAGTCGCTTCTGCTGCTCGATGAGCCTTTTATAGCGGAGTCTCTGCTCCGGGACCGCGTCTCTTCCGTACAATAAGGCCAGGAGCTCATCCATCCGGCCGCATTTTAGGGCCGGCGTTTCAGTGCGCCCAATCACCTGGCCTGGGGGTCATCCCGGTGGAAGTTATACTCAAAATGAATGACTCTTCCCATAAACTACCTCCCACATAAGAGATTAAAAGAATACAGGGCGTTCTCAAACGGCAGCATTTTCAACGGGGGCTGATGATGAAGGTCACCCTGCCGCTGACATTCCTCGTGCTGTTGACCCGTTTGAATTTCCAGCGTCTCAAAGCCCCGAGCACGGCGGAATCCACCTCGCTGTACCCGGACGATTTTTCTGTTTTCAGGCCGGTTGGTATTCCCTGGGGTGTAAGTATAAAAGAGACTTCCACACTCAGAGGTTGCCCCTGCCTGGAAACCCACTCCGGAAGACTGGGAAGGGGTTTGCGGGTAGCCTCCCTGCCTTCGGCCGGATCGTCCCATTTAATACGGAAATCTCCGCTTTCCGCCTCCTCTGCGGCTTCTGTGCCCTTTACACTCCCTTCCGTGGGTGCTGCCGGACCAGGTCTTTCCTGGCCGGCGCCGTTTTCGCCCCTCTGTTCCAGGGCCCTATCCAGCTTATCCAGGATAAGAGAGGGCTTCTCCGGCTCCTCAGCCTCGGGCGCGGCCGGTTCCGGTCCCGGGAAGCCGGGCGGAAATCCCTCTTGCACATCCAGGGGAGTGACCTGGGGTTCGCCCGCAAGGACCGCCGTTTCCTCTTCAGGAGGCGTAAAGCCTGGCTCAATCCGCTCAGGTGTTACGGCCCGGGCCTCTGCCGGGGCAACCCCTGGGAGAGCAGGCTCCGGCACGGCGGATGGAGCCGGCCCGGCCGGAGCGGAAGGAAGGGGCTCCACCCTGACCGGTCTTGCCGGCTCCAGGACCGTCTCGGCAAGCACGGGAACCGCCTCTATCCGGACGAAAAGGGGGCCCGAGTACCTGGGGACCCGGTGGCTCTCCAGTTTCACCACCAGTTGAAGAACCAAAAGGATCAGCACGTGCAGTGCAACGGCGAGGCCTAAGCTAATCAGAAACCGGCGGCGCTCCATACTCCCTTGTCCTCAAGTTAATCCCCTTGAAACCGTTCCTCCTGAGCACGTCGAGGATCTCCACCGTCAGGCTGTATGAGATTCCCCTGTCTCCCTCCAAAACCACGGTCTTAATCTCCTCCCGTTCCTCTTCGCTCAACTCCGAGAGCCTCTTGTCCAGACCGGGCAGGGTATACCTCTCCTTATTTAAATACACCTCATCCCGGGAAAGGACGGTAACCACCAGCCTGCTCATCAGGACCGGTTCCGCAGTGGATGAATCGGGAAAGACGAGACTGATCCCTGGGGTAATGATAAAAGTAGAAGAAACCATGAAAAAGATCACTAACTGGAATACCACATCGATCATGGGAATGAGGTTTGCATTAACCTGGGTGGTCAGGCGTCTTTTAAAGCGCATTTATCCTTCCGCTCCTCCCAATAAGAGCACCAGCTCATTGACCCGGTTCTCCATGCTCAAGATCAAATGGTTGACCTTGCTCACCAGGTAATTGTAAAAAGTGATGGCAGGCAGAGACACGATTATTCCCGCCGCCGTGGTGATCAGGGCTTCGGAAATGCCCTTGGCCAGCAGGCCCGGGTCACCCACGGAGCCGAACGCGCCCAGCACCCCGAAGGCCCGAATGTTGCCGGTAACGGTGCCTAAAAGACCGAGCAGCGGAGCGATATGCGCAATCGTGCCTAAAGCGGATAGATAGCGCTCCAGCTTCGGGGTCTCCAGGTTGGCGGCGTCCAGGATGGCATCCCGGATAATGTGCTTGGCATAGGTTCGGTGCTCGATTCCCACCCTCATGAGATTCGTAATCGGGCAGGGGTTATTTTCGCAAATGGAGAGCGCCTCATCATGATGCCCCTTTTGCAGGGTGATTTTCAACCGGTTGATCAAGGACTCTTCGTCGATGCGAATCCGGCGAAAGTAGATAAGCCGCTCGATAATGATCACGGCCGCCACCAGGGAGATCAGCAGGATCAGCACCATAATTATTCCGCCCTTTTGGATCAGCTCAAACATCTTTTGCTCCTCTTTACTCCTTAAACTAAGGTCATAAGGTGATCTGCACCTTTAGAGTAACCTGAAGTCCCAGGTCCTCATACGGGTACCAGGTATAGCGGGGCCCGCCCATTAAGGGATGAAGGATGTCCTCTACCACACCGATCAGGATAACATTTTCGGAGAGCCGGCCGTAGCCGCTCAAGTCCAGCACGGGGCTTTGATAGCGACCCAAGACAAGGATGTCCTCTCTTCTGAAGGACAGCAGGAAGGACAGGTTTGCGCCCCAGAGGCCCGAGGCTTCTGCCGCCTCTGCTTCCGCAAGCAGGCTGTGAATAGGCGTATAGCCGGGCCGGTCGAGCCATTCGCTCGTCAGGCCGCCCTTTAAGGTCAAGAAGCTCAGCAGGTCCCATTTCAGACCGAAAGTGGTGGAAAGCCTTAAAGCCTCTTTCTGGGAGAAAAAGAAGAGCCCGGCTGCATCACGATTTACCTGCGGGTCCGGCATGGCCTCGTCTGAGGCAAAAAAGATCCCGGCTTGAAGAGACACACTCCTGATGAAACTGAAACCGGTGTCCAGAGACCCGAACCAGCCGTGATTATCAAGCAGGCCGGCCGGAAGTCTTAACAGCGCGTATTTGTTTAAAAGATCGTAGTAGTCAAGCTCCTCGACCCGGTAGCCTCCCCCGGCCCGGAAGGTGAAGGCCGGAAACGGCGTTCCGGACAGGGTCAAAGAAAAGGGAAACAGGCTTCCCTGGGCGCTGCTCCAGAACCAGCCGCCCTTCCCTTCCAGGGCCAGGTTTTCGGTGAAATCGATCCCGATTAAACCGTTCACTTCCAGGCGGTGGAGCGGATTGGCGGGATCGCTTAGCCACCTTCTGTAGGCGTAGCGGGTTCTAAGCTC
>CAZERV010000033.1:7822-12159 GCA_964514815.1 uncultured Spirochaetaceae bacterium
GCGGATTGGCGGGATCGCTTAGCCACCTTCTGTAGGCGTAGCGGGTTCTAAGCTCGAAGCGGACCCCGTCCAGGCGAAGCTCACCGAAAAGATGCGGGGCCGCCAGGACCTCGGTATTAGTTTCAGGTGTCCCCCCGGCGGGGTCGGTAAGGAGTTGGGAAGAGAAGCCGCTCTCCACGCCCGCACCCAGGCTGAAATGCTCACCCAGTGGGTAAAGCAGGCTTAAATCCGCTCTTCCCCGGCGGAACAGGCGGGAAGCGAAAGAGCTTTTTCCCTGAAGACCCAGCTCGTTATCCTCAAGCTCCATCCCGGCGTCTACCGTCAGGTCGCTCAGGTGGAATTTTATCCCCCCCTCCAGCCTGTCCTCCCGGAGATCGAATCCGGTACCCGCGTCGCGGTCTATCCGGCCATCCAGCATTTCATGCAGGAACTTCAGCTTGAACCGGGGCTCCTCCCCCACTCTGTAAAGCGAAACCGCGCTGATAATATGGTTCATGATCCCGGCGCCCAGGACTACTTCTGCGATCAGGGCAGACCCCTCGGGCATCGGAGAGGTCTCCGCCGCAGCAAGGTCCGGCAGGGCAGGTTCCTTGATAATAAGCTCCTCTTCTTCGGGCAGGGGAATTCCCCTCCCCAGGGAGACGGGCAAAAGCTCTTCTTCTTCCGGGAGGCCCGCTTCGACGCTTTCCACGCTCAAGTCCTCTATCTTAAGGATTACCTCCGGCAGGACTATATCCGGCTCCTCGGGTTCTATCTCTTCGGCCTGCAGGGGGAAAAGAGCCAGGAAGAAAAAAAGAAAAGCGATCATCTCGGGTCCTCCCCCGCCAGGAGCTTTTTCGCTTCCATGGTCCACTGGGAATCCGGAAAGTGCTGCTCGAGCCTGCCGACCAGCTCCCTGACATCTCTCTCCTTACCGGCCAGCTTCATCATTTCGGCAGCCTTGTAGATCGAGGCCGCCATGATGTCCGAGTCTTTAGGATTGAGATAGGAAGCTTTCAGGAACTCTTTAGCCGCCCGGACCGGTTCGCTCTTTCTGTAAAAATATTCCCCGATTAAAAACTGGGCCTGGGAGGAGGTGACAACATCATCTTTCTCAACTACCGTGCTGAGCATCTGGTAGGCAAGATCGATCCGGCTGTTCCCCTCATAGATATACAGCCGGGAAAGCTCGATCATCGCCTCCCTTCCCCGGACCGTTTTAGCCCCGCGCTCACGGCCGATCAGGCTGGATAGCTTTGCCTCCCGATCGCTCAGACCCAGGAGCAGGTAGCGGAGCTCATCGGCCCGCACTTCCGCTCCCGCCGCCCGGGCATCCTCGGGATATTCGGAAATCAACCTGGTATAAACATTCAGGGCCTTCCGGTAATCACCTCTCCCGGCATATATCTCCGCCGTTCTCTTCAGGGCATCCGGCCGAAAAGGACTCTCCCGGTAGTTATCATTGAGATTTTCCCAATGCAGGACCGCTTCAAACTTCTCTCCCAATTCGAAAGCCGCATACCCTCCCCAGTAGAGGGAAGCGTCAACCAGTTTCCCCTTGGGGAATTGGCTCCTGTACTCCAAAAAGGAAACCTTGGCTCGCTGGTACTGGCCGGCGGACCAGAAAATGTCTCCCCGCTTATAGAGAGCCTCCTCTCTTAAGGGGCTGTCCGGGTAGCGCCGCACCAGTTTCTCATAACTATCTGCGGCTTCCCCGGGGTTTCCCATTTCCGCCAGGATCCCGGCATATTCAAAGAGAGCATCATCGGCAAAGGCCGAGGAAGGATGAACGGTGAATAAGCTCTTGAAGACCTGGGCCGCTTCTCCAGGCTCTCGACGGTTCAGCAGGCTCTTCCCCTGCAAGAAGCCGGCTTTCGTAGAAAGCCGGCTGTTCATCTTGGCCAGGCGGGCAAAATACTGCTCTGCAGCCCGGTAGTCCTCCAGGCTGTAGGAGCACCATCCCGCCAGATAAAGGGCCTGCGGAAAAAGCCGGTGGGAAGGAAACTCCTCCAGCAGGGTAAGAAGCCGGGTCCTTGCTTTCTCGAATTCTTCCAGGCGATAGGAAGCCCAGCCCAGGTAATAGAGAGCATGGGGCCTGATCTGGAGCAGATTGGTTTCCCTTGCCTGTTCCAGGGTGATAAGGTTGAGCGCCTGAAGAGCGCCGTTATAATTCTTTTCCGAAATCAGGGCCAGACCGCGCAGATATTGGGCCAGAAGAAAAACATAGGGGTCCTGCTCCGAAAGAAGCGGGTAGTCCCGGAACAGTTTATCCGTTTCACCGACGATTTCAGGAAACCTCTTCAAGACAAAAAAGGTTTTGAGCAAATCAATGCGCGCCTTGAGATCGTCCGGATAAGAGGCCAGATAATCTTTGAGCAATACTGCCGCCTCCCCGTGATTGCCCGCCTTCCTTTCAAGCATCACCTCCAGGCGCAGGAGCTCTTTCCTGGCCGGTCCTTCGGGCTCATCTGCCAAAAGGCCCTCTATCTGCTCAAGTGCGGAATCCAGACGTCCGAGGCGGAATTGGGTGTAAGCCTCGAGGTAACCCGCCTCCTGAAATCTGGCCGAGTCCGAATAGGTCTCCATGAAGCGGGTGTAGGCGGCGCTTGCCTCCTCATAATCCTCCTGCATCATCCTGATATCGCCAAGGCGCAGGAGTGTCAGACCCGTATTGGGCGCCCCGGAGGCGAGATACTCTTCAAGAAGAGCGGCAGCCTCACCGGTGTTCTTTTGAAGTATCAAAATCTCGGCCAGGTAGAGGGGAACAGCCTGGCTGATCTTTTTTTTACCGGGCAGATTCCAGACCTTGGTTAAGAAGTATTTGGAGAGCTCCAGGTTTTCCTGTTTAAAGCTTTCTATTCCCACTCGCACCCAGAAATCCTCGAGGACCTCCGGGGACCCGGCAAAATGCTGCTCGGCCTGCTGGATGAGGCTTTCCATTCTGGAGAGATTATTTTCCCTCTGGGCGGCCATGAACAGCCTGCGAAAAGCGACCGAGCTGATTTCCGGCTCGGCGCTTAAGAGCTCATGATAGACCGCTTCCGCCTCTTTCTGTTTTCCCTTTTCCCAGAGGGCCTCGGCCGTATAGAGCTTGAAACGGGTCCGCCATTTTTCGGGCAGGCTCTCCACATCCACCCCGGAAGCCGCGGCTAATAGATCGTCATATGAACCTTCTTTAAGATAGATGTAAAAAAGAAGGATCAGGCCGTAATCGGTGTGGGGAGAAGCGCTGTATTTCCCGGCCAGGGTCTCCAGGCTGGCCCGGGCTGCCTGAAAATCCTCAATGGATACCTCGGCCAGTCCTTTATAGAGGAGAGACTGGGGGGTCAGCTCGGGATCGCTTACCCGGATAAGAAAGGTATTGAAAGCGTTGATCGACTCCGGGTAATTTTCAAGATGATACTCACTGGCGCCTTCCCAGAAATATATATAATCGAAATAGCGGGTGGCGCGGTAACGCTTTTCTATGCTTTTCAGAATTTTTACCGCCTCACTGTAACGCTGCAGGTGATAGAGGCTTACCGCCCGCCTGTATTGGACATCCGGCAGGCGATCGGAAAGGGAATAACTATTACTGAATTCCGTATAGGCATCCAGGGCCAGGAGATAGTTCCCGGCCCGGTAGTGGTTTTCCGCCTCTGTGAATAGCTCTTTTTCGGTAACAGAAAAGGAGGATAAAACCGTGAGTACAAGAAAAACCGGAATCAAGAAACTTTTCATACTCATATTCACCTTAAAGGTAGACCTAAATACGAAATATTTCAATTGCAGTACTGCCAAACAATCTGGAATTTGATTATACTGGAAGTTGAATGAAAACAGGACTCGTTCTATACGGGTTTCGTCATTCTCTTAAAGCCACCTGTTTTTTCTGAAAAAGATCAGCAGACCGGAGACGATCCCCTGCAAGGTTTCCACAATATCGATAACCTGGATCGCATGGTCATAGATATCTCTGATGAACGGCTTCGTATCCTTACAAATCAGATTAAAATCCTCCCGGTCCATTTTTGCCAAAAGCTCCCTTAAGGGCCACACGGAGCGACGCAGAAAAATCATCTCCTTCTTTAGATGATGAATCATTAGCATATTCTCCTGATTCGGATCGTTGACCACGGCTTCTTCAAGAGTATGAATCTTTTCGTCCAGGGCCTCCAAAATAGAAAAATGCCGGTCCACTACAGAGTCGATGAGACTGTACATAAGGTAATCGCTTTTCTTACTGCGAATCTGCCCTCTGGCACTGCGAAGGCGCTCCCGGACCTGGGAAAAAACATCGCCCTCCCATTCCTGAAAAGAAATGACGTAATTCGAACCCAGTATCATGCTGACCTGTTCAGCTTGAATGTCACTTTTCC
>CAZERV010000033.1:12259-27893 GCA_964514815.1 uncultured Spirochaetaceae bacterium
TCCTCGACTCTGGCAAGCTCATGTTCAAACCGTAATCTTTACCCTTTCGCTCTTCTTCTCCCCGATATGGACCGGCGTTCCCGGGGGCAAACAGGTTTTCCTGGATCTCTTCCTGATAGACAGGCTCAAGGTATTTCTCCCATTACTGGTTTTGTTTTGAAGCAAAATACTTTTTCATAAAACCGGCTACCTTCGAAAATGTCCCGGTTTTTTCTTCTGTTTTTCTGGCTATATCGGAGTAGATGCTTTCTTTTCCCCGGATGCAAACGATATTGGACAATTCATTGTTTCTATTAAAAACAGGATAAAACGATACCTGCTCCTTCGCCACATCCGCTTCAATTAAGGTATGCTCTCTTTCCATCCCGGCAACAATATCCTGGAAATCTATTTCAGAAACCACGTCAGCGATGTTTTTGCCGATAATATCGATTTTTTCAGCCTTGTATTTTTCCAAATATCTACGGCTCACCTCACCTATTTTGCCCGTTACATCGGTTATCACCACGGGCAGGTCAATATTGTTGAGTAGAAAGGTATTGATTCCCGACATGGAGCTTATTTTAAGCGATTTCCTGGCATTCAGCTCACTTAACTGAAAGTATAATAAGCGTATTTTCTCTCCCAGCTTGCCTATCTTTTTAAGGCTCTCGGCCGGAGAAAAATTTCCGACCCTGGTAAGCTCTATTATCCTATCGAGCTCTCTGGAAACATTTCTGCTTTTCAGCAATATGACGAGAAGGAGGACCAGGATAGCGGCGGTGCAGATAATGGAGATATAGAGAATATTCTCAGAATTAAATTTGACCTCTTCTTTCGTCAAGAATGAAAAATCATTGATCAGGAGATATTCCCGGATGCCTAAAAAAAGTATAAAAGTGCCCGCCAGCAGAATAACCATAATTACCATTCTTTTCCGGACCAATATCACTGCCAGTCTCCTTCTTTAACCTTTTTTGAATCTTTCGATATATTGATTTCTTCCTATCACCAGGAGAATATCATCGCTCTGGAAAACATCATTGCTGCCCGGCAGGATTACCATCTCCTCCTTTACCGGGTTTCCCACCTCATCTATCGAAGTCCTGGAGCGCTGGATGGCTATGATATTCAGATTAAACTCTTTACGCAGGTCCACCTGCTGCAGGCTTTTTCCTACCAGGCTTTTCGGAACATACAGCTCTGCGATACTGTAATCCTGGTCTACCGGAATAACATCCAAAATTTCGGGAGACACCAGGCGGGAAGCAATCCTCCTCCCTTCCTCGATCTCCAGATTTATGACCTCGTTGGCTCCTATCTGCTTCAAAACCTGCAGGTGGATGTCGGATACGGCCCGGGCGAGAATATAAGGAATGCCGATGTTTTTCAGCAAAGCGGTGGTTAAAATGCTTGCCTCAATATCATCCCCGATGGCCACCACGGCGACATCGACATCCTCAAGGGGGGCGCTTTTCAGAGTCTCTTCATCGGTGGAATCTAATAGAAGGGACTGGTTCACGATATCCTTTATCCTATCTATGTGCTGGGACTGGTTGTCGAAGGCAATTACCTTGGTGCCTTTTTCCGAAAGCACCCGGCAGACTTCCCTGCCGAAAGACCCTAATCCGAAAACTGCAAAAACTTTCTTTTTAGCCATTCTCTTCCCTCAACCTATGGTAATATCTCCCTGGGGATATTCAATATGAATTTTCCTGGCCCTCTGCGCTGCTGCAGCCAGAAGAGTCAGGGGACCTACCCGTCCGATAAACATGAGAATAATAATAACACATTTCCCGATTATAGTCAGAGATGAAGTTATCCCGGCAGATAGGCCGACTGTCCCAAAGGCGGAAACGGTCTCAAAAACCAGGTGGATGAACGGAGCCCGTTCGGTCATGGTCAGGAGCAGGGTCCCTGCCAGGATGGCGGCGATTCCGAACAAGAGGATGAGCAAGGCCCTCAGCACCAGGTCCTTCGGAACCAGGCGCTTAAAAAGGGTTACTTCATCCTGATCCTTGAGGATCGACCTGATATAGGCCATGATGATGACAACCGAATTGATCTTCACGCCTCCGGCCGTCGACCCGGAAGCGCCGCCGATGAACATAAAGAGGATCATAATGAGATAGGTGGAGGTGGTGAGACTTGCTATACCGATGGTATTGAATCCTGCCGTCCTGAGGGTAACGGACTGAAAGAAGGCGGCGAAATACTGGGTTTTTAAATCATATTGCAGAAGCGAGTTCCTATGCTCTGTCGCATATAAGATGAGCAGGCCCGAAAAAAGGAGCACCGCCGTGCCGATAAGGACCACCCTGGTATTCAGAGAGAGGCCCTTTGTGAAGGATCTTTTTTTCAGGAAAACTTTCGATACTCTGCCTTTAAGATAGTCTTTGATATTCACCAGGACCAGGAAACTCATTCCGCCGCTGATAATAAGCAGACAGATGACCAGGTTAATCAGAAGATTCGATTTGAACCGCTCGAGGCTGTCCGAAAAGAGGGAAAAGCCGGCATTACAAAAAGCGGAGACCGCATGGAAGATGGAGGTGAATACCGTATTGAAGCTGCTGCCGAGGCTTCCCCTGAATCCAAGAAACAGTAATAGTGCACCGGCTGCTTCTATAGAAAGGGTAACGTAGATAATACTCTTGAGGTTCCGGCTCAATCCGGTCATATCCTTCTCGCTGAGCATATAGGAGATGAGAAATTTATCTTCGACGGATATGGAGCGTCTCAGTATGAAGACGACAAAGAATGAGAGGATCATGATCCCCAGGCCGCCGATCTGGATCAGCATCAGGATAATGAGCTTACCCCAGAAAGTGAAAGCTGTGGCCGTTTCAACAACGATGAGACCGGTCACACATATGGCAGAGGTGGCCGTAAACAGAGAATCGATAAAGCTCAAGCCCGAAGCCTCCGAGGTCGTGAAGGGCAGCATGAGCAGGATGGTCCCGGTAATGATGGCCAGGATGAAGCTCGCCATCAAGGTTCTGGCCGGCTGAGCGGTTATGTTTTTCAAGAAGGCATTGAGCCTTCTTATCCTTCCGAAAACCTTGAACAACACAAACAGGTTGCGAATTATGATGATCTTTGCCGGCAAATGGGCGTACGCAGCAGTCCGGCCCGTAAAAAAGAGCGCCTTGTTATAAGCGAACAACAGGGAAAAAACAAGCAGAAAGAGGATATTAAAGAGATTGCTTTTCAAGAAAGAGGTTTTTTTTCCTGCCTTGATAAAATCTATAACGACTTCGAAAATGATAAAGATGAGAATGGAGAAATCAAGAATATTGGTAAATGCCGAGGTATAATCATTTCTGTATCTCTCCTGCTCAAAGACCAGCGAGATAATGCTCAGAGCCAGGGTAATAATGACCAGCTTATTGAGACGGTCCTGTCTTTTAACAGTTTCTTTTACATTATTGAGCAGGAACATGTTAAGGTAAAACATACCTTACTAGATTTAACCGGTCAAGATTTCACATTGATTAAAGTAACAGAGGGAATTCGTGCGAGTATCTTTTTGACTATGGAGGCGAGATTGTTTATAGTATTGAATTCGATGACGTATTTAGACGGTCCCAGCAGTATCAACTTTCTGCCTTTGATTCTGAAGGGTAATGCTCGATTGGCCGATCTGGCCGGGATGGGGATCTCTGAAGATATGGCCTCTGTGCTGACTCACGCGCCGGACGGTGAGTGTGTTTCCTGGGGCATTCCATCGCATCACGAGCAGACCAATCCCTCGTGGGGACACAGTCAAACACGGGCTGATGTGGCGGACAGCGGAGAGTGGGTCAACCGGCTGTGGGCCTGGCGCAACCCTGAAGAGGAAAAGGCCATAACGGGCTTCAGGTTTGAGCCTGGAACCGGCCTCGTCCTCCTGTCAGGGCTGGCCGGCGGGCGGGCATCAACTCATCCCTTGCGCTGGGATTCCCGCCGTAAAATCGTCTGAGACTGCCGGAAGGCCTCGATTTTCTTAACGAGCTCGATGAAAGAGGCTTATGCAACCAGGTACGGCTCGACATGGGTCAGATCATCTCGGTAACGCCCAGGCTGCAGTACCCGAACGAGAAGTGGGAGGATGGCTATAACAACCGGGTCACGGAAGTCCTGGAAGACGAAGTCCTGATCGAGTACACGGCCCATCCGGATGCCGCCTTCCACCTTTTAAACGGCCGGGTTATCCCGCTGAAAACGATATCCGAAGGCGTGAGACAATCCTACATAGAAGGGGTCTCTCGGGTGGTGACTCAGGCCACTCAGACGGTAACGCTCAAAGCCATTGAGAAGGGCAGTAGAAAACCGGTGGCCGTCAAGCTGCATGTTCATGGAGGTTCAGGTGAGTATCTGGCGCCGCAGGATCGCCACAGGATCCCCAATCCTTCCTGGTTCGAGGACTTCAGCGTGGATTTTATTCATCTTGGTACTCATCACTGTACCTACATCCCCGGTGAAACGCGAATAACTCTCCCGCTGGGTCAGGTCTACATCGAGGTCTCAAAGGGATTCGAGATAAGACCGGGCAGATAACAGCTACCGAGGAAGTGGCTGTGGAAATAGAGAAAGTGCTGCCCTGGCGCGAAAAGGGATGGGTCACCGCCGACACTCATGTCCATTTTCTCTCCCCTACGTCGGCGCTCCTCGAGGGCGCCGGTGAGGGCGTAAACGTGGTCAATCTCCTGGCCAGCCAGTGGGGGGAGCTTATGACCAATGTGGGAGATTTTGACGGCAAGACCTCCTGGGGTGATCTTTACAGCGGCATCGATCCGTACTCTCTGGCTGACTGGTACCGCTACCTCCACTGTGGATATCCTACAGCCGCCGTGGGGGGAACGGACAAGATGAGCGCCGGCACTGCGGTTGGAACGGTGAGAACCTACACCAGGATCAAACCGGATAAAGAGTTCGACTACGAATCGTGGCTAGATGCGGTACGGCGGATGGAGACCTTTGTCACCTATGGGCCTCTCCTCGACTTCAGCGTTGAAGGAAAGCCCATGGGCAGTCGCTTGAAGATGGCCGGCAGTGCCGGTGGAGAGGGGGCGTGGTCCGTCAAGGTGGACCGGAGCTCATGGCTGGCGCTGCTGGTACGAGGCCATTATCCTGACAAGCCCGAGATCATCGCAGCCCATTCCTCTGCGGTCATGGTGGAGGTGGAGGGCTCCGAGTTTTACGGTGCCGCCGACGCCCTGACCATTCTGGAGCAGATCGAGGGTGCCCTGGCCTACCTGGATACGGTTGGCACCCGTGCCGAGACGATGGTGTACAAGCGTATGCGTCTTGTCCTGGAATCTGCTCACCGGGAAATCCACAACCGTATGCATCGGATGGGACACTTCCACGAACACACTCCGGTGGCGGATCATTAGCCTCAATGCTCATCCTGATGTGGATTATGTTTACCTTGACCCTGTTCTGGAGCCAGGATGGATGTCACCTCTCTGGGGCTGGCCCCACCGCCGTACCCCCGAAGCACTGGGTTTTCAGGAAAATTTGAAGTAAAACATTAATATTTCTCGTTTTTTACATCGAATCAGCCCAGGCAGAAAATGTGGAGCACCGCCGAATCCTCAAACGCATCCGAATTGGGCTGCCTGATGGGGGTTTCAGCCTTGACCTTTAAGCGCCGGTTTCAAGAAAACGACTTTTCCTCCTTGCTCAGACATGGAGGCTTTTTGAACTGTGATTATCAAAAACTGAGAGCATTCAACTTGGGAGTTGTTTCCTGAATTCTCCGGGGATTTACCTCGGCAAATAGACCAGGATATGGCCGGGCTGTTTAACCGACCTGGGTGGTCAAGAAATTCGGAAGAGTCATCTGCTCAATCTGATCCTGCAGCTCTTCGATTTTGTCAATGTGCCTGTCCTCATCTTGAAGAATGCCTTCGAGTATTTCTCTTGTAGCAAAGTCATTCACATCGCCGGCAAGCTTGATTGCTTCGTTATAGGCCTTTATAGCATCAGCTTCGGCAGCATGGTCGTTGGCCAGCTCCCGGGCCACATCTGCGCCGATATTAATCTTGCCGAGATTGCTGACAACAGGAATACCTTCCAGAAAAAGTACCCGGCCGATGAGCTTCTCCGCGTGTTTCATTTCGTCAATGGCCCGCTTTTCAAAATGCTGGTGAAGTTTCTCATACCCCCAGTTTTCACACATCCCCGCATGCACCATATACTGATTAATAGCCGTCAACTCATCGGCCAACAGCGAATTTAGTGAACCGAGAAGTTTTTCATTTCCCTTCATAACACCCTCTTTTCTCTAAAAAAGTTAAAATATACCTCTTAATATTAAATTATATATAAGGAATGAGCAATAGCAAGAAAGAACCGATGATCGATCTTTAATCTTCCGCCAATTCCTCATTCTATTTCCGGTCAAAACAGAAAAAATTGAAAAGTCATGACTTTTGTAAGTTGTGATAAAGTAGAATTATCAGGGGGATGACGAAATGGCAGTTAAGAAAGATACCACCATAGATCACAAGGAACGTCTCAACAGGGTCTTGATCTATATACAGGAGAACATCAACAGCCCGATGTCTTTGGAGACACTCTCCGGTGTCGCCTTTTTCTCGCCCTTCCATTTCCACAGGATTTTCAAGGCCTTTGTCGGTGAAACGGTCAATGACTACATCCGGAGAATTCGCCTCGAGCACGCCGCCCTCAAGCTCTCTTATTCTTATGAGACAATAACATCCATTGCCCTGGCGTCGGGATACGAAACGCCATCCGCCTTTACAAAGGCATTCAGGCAGCACTTTGGAAAAATCCCACTGATTTCAGAGATTCAAGAAAAATCAGCCTCTCTCTGTCAAACAACCTGCTGCATCTAAACAATACGAATATGAATATAGAGGCAAAATCGACGATGAAGGCGGAGATTCGCATGTTGCCTGAGCAAAAGATATTATTCGTAAGAAAGACGGGCAGGTATGAAAAATCTGCAAGTGAGGCCTGGGCTGTCCTCATGGAGTTTACCTATCCTCATCGCCTCATAGAAAGGGATACCAGAATAATAGGCGTATCCCTCGATAACCATGAAATAACCTCAGAAAGCAAACTCCGTTACGATGCCTGCATAAGCATAACAAAAGATATAAAGCCTGAAGGTGAGATTAACGTCCGGAAACTCAGCGGTGGAAAATACGCTGTCGTTCTCCATAAAGGCCCGTACGACAAACTTGGCGAAATTTATGACGCCATATTTGGACGATGGCTTCCGGCCAACGGTGAGAAGCTCCGCGACGTGCCCTGCTTTGAAGTTTACCTGAGCCGCAACCCGGGACGCACAAAATCGGAAAATCTAAAGACAGAGATTTACGTCCCCCTCGAATAAAAATTCGCAAGAACGGAACAGCATGTCTCATATGAGTCGTGATAGAATTATCTATAAATAAACATGGAGGTAAAGTTGAAGAAGGAAATAACGGTTTTAGTCTTTGGATTATTTCTTTTCGGTCTTATATCCTGCGCCGGCGGGAGTTCTCAAGCTGCCGGCGGATTACGGAGGTATGGATAAGGGAAGAAGGATTACGATAATTTCATCAATCGTTACTTCGATTACGGTAAAATCTTTACCAGGAGCGAAGCGGAATTGACTGTTTTGAATAGTGAATATGGCGGGTTCTATACAACTGCCCTTAAGGCGAAGGGAATCGAGCTGTCTGAAGAGAATAAAAACCGATGCACTGGTAATTCACGGAGATAAGGACGTTTATCCCGAAGAAGCAAGCAGGGAGTATGCGGAGCTCATCCAGAATACAAGCCACTTCTCATTCGATGAACAACCGGAAGAGTTAGGAGGGAGGAAGAATTTTGTCCAAGACAGATTTCAAAAAAACATTAAAGCACTTATACGTTCCCTCTTCAAAAGAGGTCATAATTGTCGATGTTCCTAAAATGAAATTCCTGATGATCGACGGGCAGGGTGATCCGAATAATTCTCAGGAATTTCAGGACGCTTTATCCGCTCTCTACGGTATTACATTTACATTAAAGTTCTCGTTTAAGAAAGAGGAAAAGCCAGGGGGCTATTTCGAGCATGTCGCACCACCCCTGGAGGGTTTGTGGTGGGTCAATGATATGAGAGAGTTCAGCCTTAAGAGGAAGGACGAATGGAAATGGACATTGATGATAATGCAGCCTGATTTTATTACAGAATATATGGTTAAAAACGCCGGAAATGAATTGAAGGAAAAGAAAGATTCTCCTGCCATTTCAATAACCAGGCTCGAAGATTTTCAGGAGGACTTGAGCGCTCAGATTATGCATATCGGCCCTTACTCTGCCGAGGGACCAACGGTCGAAAAGATCCATAGATTCATAAGAGAAAACGGATATGAATTAAGGGGAAAACATCACGAGATATACCTTGGAGATCCGCGCAGAACGGCCCCGGAAAAGCTTAAGACGGTCATAAGGCAACCGGTAAAATAAATCAACTGATAGGCACGGGCCAGTGATTTTACTATTTTTTGTTTTCTTGAAATCGGCAACATGGGTGAGAATAATATCTCCTTTTATATTGAGCAATTTGAAGCTCACCGTTTCCCCCGCCTGAAAGAGATGGATTAGCGGAATTTATTCGGATCAACTCCTTATAACAGAGTAAGCAGATTTTCGTTGTCAATCTTGATCTCAGTCATTAATTTCTCCCAGAGATTTATGAAACTTTCATGAAATCCGGCCATCCATGGAAGCTGAATAAAGTTATAGATGGGAAACCGCCCCGGTATCCCTTTACCACGCTTCCAGAGTTGCCCAGGGGGTATACCTGGGATGACATCTCTTATGTGATTGGTGGGTATAATTGGAAAGCCCGCTTTATAGGGAAAGACGGATTCATCATTAGCGGCCCGAAAGGGGATTCCAGCTTTCTCAATCAATATAACTTTGCTAATTCTGTTGTAGGTAATAAAGCCGGCTGGGGTACTTATCATTCCGGCGCGGAGAACCCGAGGCGGTCAATGCCAGTGGTGGGTTTATCCAGCACCATGAGCAGTATGAAGAGCTATTCCAAAGCAAGCATGTTGTGCTGGACTGTGTGCTCTGCCATGATCCGCACAAGGGTGTGATCCAATTACGCCGGGCAGGAGAGCAGACAACCCGCACTCAATGCGCGAACTGCCATTTTAAAAAGGCAAAGTACCAGGCATCTCAGGCCATGGTAGCCATGGGGGTGAAGTGCATCGACTGTCACATGCCCCGGGTTACCAAAAGCGCGGTAGGGAACTCGGCTAAATTTACCGGCGATATCCGTACCCACCTGATGGCGATTGATCCGGAACAGTTCGACCAGTTGAGTGCAGATGGAAAAACTGCCCTTTCCCAGCTCGGTCTGAATTTCTCCTGCAGGAGCTGCCATGTGGAGGGAGGGTCAGCATCGGTGCTCTCAGATGAGGCGCTTAAGAAAAAAGCATACGGCTATCACGATAGGCCCAAAGAGCTTTAGAGCTCATAATTCGGGACACCTGTTTTTCCTGGTATCTCCTTGATTTGCACCGGACGGTGGTCCGGATGGGTGGCCAGCTCGATGGTACTCCTTCAGGAGATATGATATAGAAAGCATCAGCCCGGTGAAGAGAACAAAAGAGGAGGCAAAAACCACTTACGACCGGTTAAGCAGATGGTATGATTTTTTCGCCGGAAGCAGTGAAAAAAAGTTCCGGCAGGCCGGCCTGCAATTGCTCAATGCCGGGGAAGGAGAAAAAGTTCTGGAGGTCGGATTTGGCACCGGGCACTGCATATCGGCAATTGCCGGGGCCGTCGGCGATACCGGAAAGGTTTTTGGCCTTGATATATCGACAGGAATGCTCGGAATCACTACTTCAAGGATTGAGAAAGAGAGATTATCGGAAAGAGTGGAATTATTGGCGGGTGATGCGGTAAATCTTCCCTATCATTGAGATGGAAAAAATGTCTATGTGGGGCCCGCCCGTTGAAATTATTCTGGCCGAGAAAGGAGGCACATTACCCCTGCGAGAGAAAACCGCCTTTTCCCCTCAGAAACGAATTGAACCCAGGTCCGGTTGACAATGATTAAGGTCAGTAATATTTTTGCTGGTAACACTTACTGCCGGACTTTTTTATTGGCGCGCATGCAGCCGCTCCAACGACTTTAACGCTCAGGATATTCTTTCTCACTTTCGGCTTTGGTATCCACATTATCAATATACTAAACCGGCGCTCTGGCGATGTACTGCGTCAGGGATTCCCCGGCTTTTTAGTCACCTCCAGAGAGTTTCACACTGTTGTCAATTGAGAAAACTGAGTGCTTCCAGCCCTTAGTACCCTTCAGGGTGGTAATAAACCACTTATCTAAGGTAATTGAAAAACAGCTACTACAGGAAGATGATCTGAGATCCTTAAAGTATCATGCTGACGAATATATTTATCTATCAATGCAAGGTTATCTGAATAAAAATAGTAATCAATTGTCCTGTCAGGTTTGTCTATTCTATTCGGAAAATGGGTGAACCAGTTTTCTCTTTCCTCTCCAAGTGTATCTTCAAGTGCAGGTATTGCGTTATACTTATCGAAAAGAACTTTTATTTCAGTATTAGGATTGAAATATACTTTTTCTTTATCATCATATAAAGTATATGCACCAGGTGGAATAAGGTTAAAATCACCTGCAATAGCAAAGGGATTCTGCTTTATAGTAAGGGATTCAAGGAGAGCATCGACCTCAGCAACCTGCTTTTGCATAGTGTCACTTTCCTGTGCAAATGCATCAAAATGCGTATTAATCAAAGCAAGTGACTTACCGCCTTTTACAGGAAGATGTACCTCAAGTACTGCACGTTTAAACTGGAACTGCCTTTCCAGTATATTTTTAGGCATTATAGCAAGTTGATGACGGATAGCATTGTCTATTTTATATTTCGAGATAACAACCAGTTTCATACCTACACTACCCATTATCTGTTTAATAGGAACATATTTTGCCTTCCAGTAATAAGCCTGGGTATAACATGTATACTCATCCGGCAAAAACTCAAGCAACCGTTTTAATTGATCCTCATAAAAGGTTCTTTTTGCTCCATCATGAACTTCTTGCAATAAAATCACATCAGGATCTTCATCCTGTATGACCCTTACTACCTCAGCAAATGTTTTCTCTATATTATCCCTGGATGGCGCAATATCAGGACCACTATTGTCAAGTTCATCATACCAGAAAACATACTCTTTACCTGCCATATATTGAACATTCCAGGAGAGTACTTTCACCTGTTGCGCTGCTTCAAGAATTGGTACTGTATCAGCTCCAATAATTGCTTCCTTTTTAAGTTCAGGTGGATGATATGTTATAGAATATACAAAAATCGAAAGAGATAGAAACAAAATGAAAATTACTACTATAGTGGTTAATGCGATCTTCTTTATTTTCATACACGCCTCCCGGTTTATAACAGGAATTTTGGTCTAAGAAACAATTTAATATATTTCTCATAAATTGCAAAATATAAAAAACATTAAGAAAATCCTCCTCGTAGATCGCCTGCAGCGGTGGGAATCAGATTTCAGTGCCGGTCACTAACCAAAGGTGATTCATAGTTCATTGAGTTTTACCGGACGGTTCTCGACGAGTGATTTTTTCGCGACCCGGCCCATGACAACGGGTATTCGCCCGTCTGTCCCGGTTACTGCAGGGGTCTCGTCCTCTGAAACGCAGCGGATGAACTCCTTCATTTCCGCAACAAACGCTTCCTTTCCACCCGATCCGAATACCTCGACCCTCTGATCGTAGCCATACCCGGATCTACGATGGATCATCATGTCCAAATAGGAAATGGGCGGAGGCTCAGGGTCCCTGCTGGTTATCCGTAAGATATAGGGCTCGCCCAGGGTTCCTTCTTGGATCAGGGCACGAACCTTAATAAAGTTAGGATCGAAGCGTCTCTGAAACCCAATCTGAAGCTTCACACCTGCCCGATCTACCTCGTTTAAAGCCTTATCGATTCTAGAAAGGTCAAAATCGATG
Organism: uncultured Spirochaetaceae bacterium; assembly: GCA_964514815.1. GTDB lineage: Bacteria > Spirochaetota > Spirochaetia > SZUA-6 > DRHE01 > CAZERV01. The sequence goes on from CAZERV010000033.1 coordinate 24,237, forward strand.
GGCTTTTCACAGAAGACATGTTTTCCCGCCTCCGCAGCTTCTTCGATGAGGCGGGAGTGGGTATCGGTGCTGGAACAGATAAGTACAGCCTCTATATCAGGGTTCTCCAGGATACCCCGGTAATCACCAGTTACTGTGTCGATATCGCACTCGGACGCACATCGTTCCGCTGCCTTTGAATCAACATCCGTTACGGCCACAAGCCGGGCAGCGGGAATGCGAAAGGCCAGATTTTCAGCATGTAAACGGCCGATCCTGACAGCTCTTTTTTTACTTCAAGGAACCAAGGGACAATCCGCGCACCAGATACTTCTGCAGAAAGATGGCCAGGATAATGATTGGCACCGTTCCTAAAGCCGCGGTCGCCGATACCTCTCCCCACATCAGGCCGTGGGCTTCCCGCATGCCGGCGATGGCTACCGGTATCGTGATCGCCTTGTTACGGGTAAGGATCAGGGCAAACATGAAGTCATTCCAGGACCAGATAAAGCAGAACAGGGCAGTAACCACAAGCCCGGGAGCGATCAATGGAAGGGTGACGATCCGAATCACGTCAAGCTGGGAGCAGCCGTCGATCATGGCCGCTTCCTCCAGTTCCCTTGGAACTTCTTGAATGAAGCCTTTGATCATCCATACGGCGAAGGGGATAGTAATGATGAGATGAGTGATAATAACTGCCGTATGGGTATCGATGAGCCGCAGGGTACGCATCATCAAGAAGTAGGGCACGATGGCCACCACCGGAGGAAAGAATTTGAGCGACAGAATCCAGAAAGGGAGGGTGTTTCCCCCGATTCCGTACCGGGCAAAGGCGTAGCCGCTGGTGGCACCGCAAACGATCGCTATAGCTGTGGCAAAAAAGGCCACCACCAGGCTGTTGAAAAACTCAGGGATCGCCTCCCGAAAGGTGAACTGCCAGTACTGGAGGGTCGGTTGTTTGGTATAGAAGTTAGGAGGGTAGTTCATCAACTCATGGCGGGGCTGCACCGAAGTCAACAGCATCCAGTAAATTGGGAAAAGGCTGCCGATAACGATGAGTACCATCACAAGCGTAATGATCGATTTCCTGACAATCTCTCTACTTCGCTTGTTCAATTTCGCCTCCTCTCTGCATCAATTTGACGAAGAAGGTAACCAGTATGGAGAGCGGGATCATGATCAGCCAGGCTGCCGCTGCGGCCTGTCCGATATCCCAGTAGCGGAAACCCAACAGGTAGGTGTACAGGCTTATGGTCGTGGTTCTACTTCCCGGCCCCCCCATGGTCAGGACGTACATGATGTCGAAGGCCTGCAGGATCTCCAGGGTGCGCATGACCACCACCAGGGTAATGACCGGTTTTAGCATAGGGATGGTGAGCCGGGTGAAGATCTGCCAGGGACTGGCCCCATCGACCTGGGCGCTCTGGTAGGGCTCCTGCGGTAAAGAGAGAAGCCCGGCTAATAGAGTAGCCATAACAAAAGGGGTCCACCGCCAGATCCTTAAGATCAGGATCGTAATCAGGGCCAGATCGGGGGAGGCGTGCCACTGAAGCCCCTCCAGGCCCAGGAGATTCAAGAAATAATTGACGGGACCCGACCGCACCTCGAAAACCAGCCGACCCATATAGCCGACAACCACCGGCATCACCATCATGGGAACGAGCAGAATCGGCTGAAAGATCTTTCTGGAGTTGGGGAGCTGAAGGAGTAACAATGACAGCACAAGCCCCAGGCCCAGTTCAAAGAAGAGCTCCGCTGCGATCATGGTACCTGTGACCCGGACCGCGTTAAAAAAATCGGAATTTTTCAGCAGATTGATCCAGTTTCCCAGCCCGGTAAAGGGATGCTCCGGAAAGCGAATATCGTACGAAAGGACGCTGACACTGAGAGAAAAAATCATGGGGAAGATCACGATCAAGGCCAGCAGGATCACCGTCGGCAGTACGAGAAATAGTGCTCTCCTTCTTACAGTCATTATGATTCCTCCAGATAACAGGCGTCTCTTGCATTGCCGGCGCCCATATCAGCATTTGCGTTTAACACGGTTGTAATGGGGAATAGAAAAAGGGTCCTCACAGGCATTATTACCATGAGGACCCAACGTGATTACTGCCAGATCTTGGCGTAGAATCCCTTTTGTTTATCCACTCCGAACTTCTTGTTCAGTTCGTTCCAGCGTTTAGCAACCGCATCGAGTGCTGCTTGAGCGCTGGGGAATTCGCCGGCCAGGTATTTGGACACATTCAAGTCAAGAACATCATTGTACTCGAAGGCCCCTGGGATCTTCAACATGGGATATCCCTGCTCCAGGGCTTTAAGCTCCAGCTCGAGATATTTTTCAATACCTGGAACCTTTGCCCGCCACTCTTTAGAGTTGAAATGGGAGTATCTCCAGGGGTCCCAGCCGATAACCGGGTCCATAATGTAGCCCAGATTCACCGGGCCGGGCCCGAACATGTGTTTCAGCACGGCATAGGCGGCATCCGGATTCTTGCTCTCTTTAACAATAGAAGCCACCCAGGCGGAATCCACGATGGTATACTTGTAGACCTTGCCCCCGACCTCGACTCCGGGTGTTCCGGAGATGCCCAACACAGCATCGGGAGCGCTCTCTACCGGCAGCGGTACAATAGTATTGAAGCCGCGCCCCTCATCGGTCCAGTGGATCCACATGCCTACCGTGCCATCCTTCATGGCCGCAGCGAACAGCTCATCCCATTCCCACGAGAGGACACCGGGCGGGGAGTATTTCAGCAGCTCCTTCATATTATCCAGAGCGGCCACCGCACCGGAGGAGTTGATCTTCGGTTCCATAGAACCGGGATCGAAGTAGTGTGGATCGGGTGCGCTGAAGGGAACATAGCGGAAGAGGTACCAGTAGTATACCCGGCCGCGCTTGGCCTGGTCCGCATAGCCGTAGAAGTCTTTTGTGAGTGTACGACCGGCCAGCTTCTCGCCCTTCTTTCTGGTGAAGAACTGGGCCAGATCGACCACCTGCTGCCAGGTATCCGGGGGATCGGGCAGCTCATAGCCGTACCTGGCCTTAAAGGCGGCCTTCTCTCCTGCATCCTCAAACAGGTCTTTCCTGTAGTAGAACAGGAAGGTGTCCCCATCAATGGTTACGGATACTTTTTTCCCTCCCCACAGGTTCTGGGCCTTGTTAAAGGCCGGCAGAATGTCGGCGAAGCCGATTTCATCGTTGTCCTGGACCACGTAATCGTCTAAAGGAAGGATGTAGGCCTCATAATCCCCGATCCAGGCCGAATTGTACTGTACAATATCATAGGCCCCGGTCCTCTGGGTCAGCTCCAATACCACCCGCGAATAGATTTCATCGGCTGTGATCTCGATTACATTTAATTCCAGGCCGTACTTCTCTTTCAGTACCGGCGCTTCATTGTACCAGGGTGTGGCATGATGTCCTGAGTGAGCAACTACAGAAACCGTCACCCCCTCAAAGAGCTTCCCCTCCTTTACCGGTTCGGCCTCTTTCTTGCCTCCGGCAAATGCGAAGAACGAAGACAGCAGCAGCGCACACATCACAATAATAACGAGCTTTTTCATGTTTACCTCCTTAATATAGTTTTCTTTTGATAAGTCTTGATTTTAGATCCTGTTTGTATGCCCCAGGGTAATTTTATCGCATGTCTCACCTCCTCTTTCACGCTATATTCTTTA
>CAZERV010000034.1:0-27720 GCA_964514815.1 uncultured Spirochaetaceae bacterium
CAGCGGCCGGATCCATCCGGCTACCCGCACCTTCCAGGCGCTCAGGATCGCGGTGAATGATGAGCTTTCCAGGCTCGAGGCGGCCCTGGAAGATGCTTTTAGAGTATTGAGCATCGGCGGCAGAATGGGGGTCATTTCTTTTCACTCCCTGGAGGACCGGATAGTAAAGCGTTTCTTCAAGGAAAAGAATAAGTCCTGTATCTGCCCGCCCGAATCGCCGATCTGTCAATGTGGGGGAAAAAGAAGGTTGGAAATTTTAACCCGGAAGCCGGTGAGAGCGGCTCCCGGAGAGATTGAGAGGAATCCCGCTTCCAGGAGCGCCAGGCTCAGAGTGGCAGAGAAGTTAAGAGAATCTCATCATAAAGGATGAAACCACCCGACCTGAGAGGTCGGATGAAACCATATGAAAAAGCTTTTCACGGGTATTTTGGTTGTTCTCATAGCGCTGATGTTTTTTTTGAATACCTGGCAGGGTTACAGGTATGAGGCCCTGAGGCGGGATGTGAAAAAAATAGAGGAAGAGCAAAAGGACTGGCTGGATAAAAACGAGAAAGTTATTGCCGGTCTCGCTCTCTTCAGCTCCCCGGAAAGAATAGAGAATATTGCGAAAAATCAGCTGAAATTAAAGAGAATCGATCCCTCGCGGATTTTAAAAGTGGTATTTACGAGCTCAAGCGAAAGTGGGGGGAATGAATGAGCGGGACGGCGGTTCGATCCGGTATCTTTTCTCCCCATGAAATCAGGACAGTGACCGGCGGGAATCTTCTGAATATGGGGCAGTCGGAAATTGATTCGGTGGTCATCGATTCCAGAAAGGTTAAAAAAGGCTCACTCTTCATTCCCCTGGTTGGGACCAGGACCGACGGCCATCAATTTCTTGAAGATGCCCTTGCCCGGGGCGCCTCGGCCGTATTGGCGGCAGGCCTGGAATGGGGAAAGCGGAAAGCCGCCGTGCTTCCCCTGGCAAAGTCCAGGAGGGCGAGTGTGATAATCATTGCCAGTCCCCTTGAGGCTCTGCAGAGCCTGGCGGCCTACCACATGAAGAGGCTGCCCGGGGTATTAAGGATCGGCATCACCGGAAGCAATGGGAAAACAACCACTAAAGAGCTGCTTGGCTCGATACTGGCCCGGACAGCCGGGACGGCCGTTAATGAAGGAAACCTGAACTCCGAGATCGGCCTTCCTCTTTCTGCTTTCAGGGTCACGGAGAAACACCGGTTCGCAGTTTTCGAAATGGGCATAAACCGCCCGGGAGAGATGGATATCCTGACCGATATTGTCAGGCCCGACCTGGCGGTAATAACCAATATCGGAAGAGCGCATATCGGGTTACTAGGTTCGAAAGCTGTAATTGCCAGGGAAAAAAGAAAAATATTTAAGCATTTTAATGGAAGCCAGAAGGCCTTTATCTATGAAGAGGAGAGATTTTTTGACTATCTAAGCGTTGGGCTGGCTGGTAAAGTGATCTCTTATGGTACGGAAAACACAGCAGGTTATGAGGGGAGCAGGAGTCTGGGGCTGGATGGAATTGATATTCACTGGGAGGAGCTCCGGATCCGCTTCCCTCTTTTTGGCTTCTCCAATCTCTTAAACGCATTGGCCGCTATATCAGTATCGGCCGAATTGGGCATTAGCAAAAGCAAAATAAAGAAAGGCCTGGAAGAAATTAAGCCCTTGTTCGGGAGATCCCAGATTATCAAGGGCAGGGTATCCATCATCCAGGATTGCTATAATGCCAATCCCGATTCCGTCCTGGGTGTGATTGAATTCATACGCTCCCTCAGGTGGAAGGGAAGAAAGGTTGCCGTATTGGGCAGCATGTTGGAGCTCGGGCGGGAGAGTGAGGAGGCGCACCGGAAAATAGGCATTGCGGCCGGGAAATCAGGATTTGAGCTGATTTTTTTATATGGCCGGGAGATGGAGCCGGCTTATAAGGCGCTCAAGCTTACGAGGTATGCGGGCCTGTTCGACTGGCTGACCGATTTGGAGCTGCTTACCTCCCGTCTGGTCGATGAGCTTAAACCGGGAGACCTGGTCCTTCTCAAAGGCTCCCGCGCCCTGGAGTTGGAACGCCTTCTGCCGACGTTAGAGGAGCAGGCATGGTCTTAAAGTTTCTTTATCCCCTGGTCAAGTACTTCACCTTTTTCAATATCTTCCAATATATTACCTTTCGGGCAGCCTATGCCGCCCTTACCGCGCTGCTCATCTCTCTGATCGTCGGTCCCCTGCTTATTAAAAAACTTAAGGAGAAAAGGGTGGGGGAAGAAATCAGGGGGGACGGACCCCGAACCCACCTGGCCAAATCCGGGACCCCGACCATGGGCGGTATCTTGATCATATTTTCCCTGCTCGTGTCCGTGCTGCTCTGGCAGGACCTGGAAAATTACTACACCTGGATTCTGATCCTGGCCACGCTGGGTTTCGGCTGTATCGGTTTTGTGGACGATTACCTGAAGACCTTTAAAAAGAGCCGCACCGGTCTGAGGGCCGGCTTGAAGTTTTCCGGACAGATCCTCCTATCCCTCATTATCGTCCTGCTCCTGTTCCTTAAGCGCAACGAGTACACCACTCTGCTGTACGTGCCCTTTTTCAAGACACCGGTCCTGGATCTGTCTTATCTGTACATTCCTTTCGCCGTGCTGCTGCTGACAGGCTATTCCAACGCGGTAAATTTAACAGACGGTCTGGACGGTCTGGCCATCGGACTGGTCATCATGGTGGGGCTGGCCTTTGCCGTACTTTCCTACCTGGCCGGCCGGGCCGATTACGCCGCCTATCTCCAGATTCCCTTCATCCGGCAGAGCTGGGAGATCAGTGTCTTCAGCCTGGCCCTGGTCGGCTCGGCGATAGGCTTCCTGTGGTTCAACTGCCACCCCGCAGAGATTATGATGGGTGATACAGGAAGCCTGGCCCTGGGCGGTGTGGTAGGGGTTATCGCCCTGATTATCAAGAAGGAGATTCTCCTTTTTATCGTCGGCGGGGTTTTTGTTATCGAGATCTTTTCGGTGATCATCCAGGTAGTGCACTTCAAGTGGAAGGGCAAAAGAGTTTTCAAGATGGCCCCGCTTCACCACCACTTCGAGCTTATGGGCTGGTCCGAGAGTAAGGTGGTGATTCGATTCTGGATTTTAGGCGGGCTTTTCGCCCTTTTGAGCCTGTCGACCCTGAAAATTCAGTAGCGCCGGGGTGGGTGGTTTCATCCGACCTCTCAGGTCGGGTGGTTTCATCCGTCGCTTTTGGACGGAAAAAAGAGGTGGTTTTGGAGAGAGTAGAGAAAAAATCAGGCGATATCTTTCTTTTCCTGGTCTTTGTTCTTTTGGCGGGCCTGGGCGTATCCGTTCTCTTCTCAGCCTCCAATTTCTATGCGGAAAGGGTATTCAACGATCCATATTATTTCTTAAAGAGGCAGATCATGTATATCCTGTTGGGATGCACCGCCGGTTTTATCGCCGCCCGTACTCCCCTGGATTTTTTTAAGCAGGCCTCTCCCTATTTTCTGCTGGTCTCCCTGGTCCTGACCTTTTCAACTTTCCTGCCGGGGATCGGAAAGCCCATTTTAGGGGCGCGCCGCTGGATATTCATTTTCGGCCAATCGTTCGAGCCCTCCGAACTGGTAAAGTTTTCCCTTATCCTTTATCTCGCCTCTATTTTCTCAAAGAAACAGGATAGAATGAACGATCCGGTAAACTCCATTCTGCCCCCCCTGATTATCGTTTTCCTCTTTGTTACCCTGATCTATCTTCAGAATGATTTTTCCACCGCTTTTTTCATCCTTTTCATAGCTTTTGTGATCTTTTTTATTGCCAACATCGGGCTCCTCTATTTTTTCCTGCTGGGGGCCATGATCGTTCCGCTCGGGGGGCTGCTTTTGTTTACCAGGGCGCACCGAGTCGAGAGAGTGATGGCATTTTTAAATCCCCTGGCCGATCCTGCCGGCAGCGGCTTTCAGGTAATAGCCGCCCGTTCGGCCATGGTCTCGGGCGGCATTTGGGGCAGGGGGCTCGGCAGGGGTTTGAGAAAGATGGGGAGCCTTCCGGAAGCCCATTCTGATTTTATCTTTGCCGTGGTGGGAGAAGAGATCGGTTTCTTCGGTGCCTTATTTGTGCTGGTCCTCTTCCTTCTATTTGCCTGGAGAGGCTACACCATTGCGGTAAAAAGTGATTCATTATTCAATTATTACCTGGCCTTCGGAATCACGACCCTGATCTTTCTCCAGGCTGTTTTAAATATCGCGGTGGCGACCGGACTGGTACCGGCTACGGGGATTCCCCTGCCGTTTTTTTCCGCCGGGGGATCATCCATGCTATTGACCCTTTTTATGAGCGGCCTTCTCTTGAATCTTTCCCGTGTCATAGCTGCGGAGAGGGGGGGCGATTCGTGTCTGAAGCCTTGACCTTTCGCTCACCCAAAGTATCCAGGGGCGAACAGATCCTCAACCGGTTTCTCTGGTCGATCATAATTTTGCTCATCGTTTTTCTCATCGCAGAGCTGCTCTTCCATTTTGTCATTTCACCGGGATTGATCGTTAAAAAAATAATCGTTAAAAGCGACCTTCACTTATCCGAACCTGAAGTCCTGAGTATTGCGGGAATCACGGAAAAGGAGTATTATTTCAGTCTTAATCCGGAGGAGATACAAAGCAATTTAAATGCTTATCCCCTGGTAAAGAGATCGGTTGTAGAAAAAGTTTTTCCGGGTACATTGAAATTAACCATCTACGGGCGGGATCCTCTGGTAATTGCCTTCGCCGAAGGAGACAAAGGAAGAAGCGTGCCTGTGGCGATAGATGAAGATGGAGTAGTATTTCAGATAGGCTCCGGTATTACCAATTGGGACCTGCCTGTCATATCGGGCCTGAAGTTTAAAGATCTGAATGCCGGCATGGAGCTCCCGGAGATCTTGAATGCTTTCTTTGCGGATATGAAAACCCTTAAAGGATCTTACCCGGAGCTGTTCCGGCTGATTTCCGAAGTGAGGATCATTCCCAGGGGAGGAACGGGGTATGAGCTGCTTCTCTGCCCGCTGGTCTATTCGATAAAGGTCCGGTTCGGCAGCAGCATCAGCGCCAGGAATCTTAAAAGCGCGATCATGATCCTCGATCTCCTGGAGAAACAGGGTCTGGCGGACCGGGTTAAAGAGCTGGATTTCAGGACCGGAGAAATAGTCTACCGGATCAAGGAGGAGTAATCCTTTGACAGCGGAAGAGCTGATTGTTGGTCTGGACATCGGTACCACCAAGGTAGCCGTTATCATCGGCCAGTACAATGATAACGGCCGGCTTGAAATAACCGGGGTCGGCACCACTCCATCCCGGGGCTTGCGGAGGGGAGTGGTTATTAATATTGAATCAACCGTGCGGTCAATTCTTAATGCAGTCGAGGCCGCCGAGATGATGTCCGGACGGGAAGTGAGCGCGGTTTATACCGGTATTGCCGGCGGGCATGTTGAGGGTATCAATTCCCGGGGAGTAGTCGCCGTTACCGGCCGGGGCAGGGAGATTAGCAAGGAGGATGTGGACAGGGTCATCGATGCGGCCAAGGCGATTGTGATCCCTATGGACCGCGAGGTGCTTCATGTCATTCCCCAGGAGTTTGTTGTGGATGAGCAAGGGGGGATCAAGAACCCCATTGGCATGATCGGAGTCCGCCTGGAATCGGAAGTCCACATAATTACCGGCGCCGTCACTTCGGCCCAGAATATTGTTAAATGCGTGAACCGGGCCGGTTTCAAGGTCGGGGATATCGTGCTTGAGCCCCTGGCTTCATCAAAGGCGGTCCTGACCAATGATGAAAAGGAGTTGGGAGTGCTTCTTATCGACCTCGGGGGCGGTACATCCGATGTCCTGGTTTATCTTGAAGGCGCCCCTTATCAGACCGAGGTCCTTGCTGTGGGGGGAGACCAGGTAACCAATGATCTCTCTATAATGTTGAAGACCCCGATCGAGGCGGCCGAGCGAATCAAGAAGGAGGCCGGGTGCTGTTATCTCCCACTGGTCCAGGAGGATGAGGAAGTCATGATACCCGGTGTAGGCGGGCGGGTTCCGAATAAAGTCCTGCGTAGTGTTCTGGCTGAAATTATCCAGCCCAGAATGGCCGAGATTTTCGGTATGGTCAAGGAGCTGCTGGCGCGAAAAGAGTATCTGAATATTCTTGGGGGCGGAGTCGTTATCACCGGTGGGGGATCGTTACTGCCCGGCACAATAGAGCTGGCCTCCGATATTTTCAATCTTCCGGCCAGGATCGGTTACCCGGTCAGGCTGGGAGGACTGGTGGAGGAGTATCATAACCCCATGTTTGCCACCGGTGTCGGCCTGGTCATGTACGGGGCCTCTAAAAAAGAGATCGAGTATATGGATACCAGTTCCAGTGAACGCACCTTTTCCAGTGTCTGGGAACGAATGAAGACCTGGTTAAAGGAGTTCTTTTAATTTGGGAGGGGAACATGAACATAGAAATCATTGAAGAGGAAAAATTAACCGAGATCAAAGTCATCGGTATCGGAGGCGGCGGCAGCAATGCCGTTAATCGGATGATCACCACCGGCCTGAGTAACGTGCGCTTCATTGCCGCTAATACGGACCAGCAGGCCCTGAAGCTATCCAGGGCGGAAACCAGGATCGCTTTAGGAACCAGGCTAACCGGCGGTCTCGGTGCCGGCGGAGATCCGGAAATCGGGGAAAAGGCGGCCCTGGAAGATGAAGAAAAAATAAGGACTTTTCTTCAAGGAGCGGACATGGTGTTTATCACTGCCGGAATGGGCGGGGGCACCGGAACCGGCGGTGCCCCGATCGTGGGTCATATCGCCAGAGAGCTGGACGCCCTGACGGTTGCAGTGGTGACCAAACCGTTTGATTTTGAGGGCCGTCGCAAAATGCAGCTTACCGAAAAGGGGATTGCAGAGCTCAGGAAAGAAGTGGATACCCTGATCGTTATCCCCAATCAATATCTTTTGAAAATTGTGGAGCGGCGGACCCCGATCAAAGAAGCCTTTTTTATGGCCGATGATGTGCTCCGGCAGGGAGTCCAGGGAATATCGGACCTGATCACCGAGCCCGGGGAGATCAATATCGATTTCGCCGATGTCAGAACCATTATGAAAGGTCACGGGGATGCATTGATGGGCATCGGTCTGGGCAGCGGAGATAACCGGGCCGTCGACGCCGCCACGAATGCCATTAACAATCCCCTGCTTGAAGATGCGAAGGTCGAAGGGGCCAGGGGGATACTGATCAATGTCGCCGGCGGGGAAAATCTCTGCCTCTCTGAGTACGAGGAAGTTCTTAAAATAATCACTGCCAGCGCGGATAATGATGCCATGATTATCTCCGGCAATTCAATAAACAACTCCCTGGATGACTGGATAAAGGTGACGGTCATTGCCACCGGGTTCAATACCGAAGTAAGCGCCAGGGCAAAGGAAGAAACAAATAAGAAACGGAACGGGGAAATAATCTCCTACGATGAATGGATCAGCATGAGAAAGGGAGTCAAGTCCTCCGGCGATTTTCTGGCCGGCCGGAATGCAACCTCGGACCTGAATGTTCCCACCGTGCTCCGGGAGAAAAAATATATTAACAAGGGAGATTCATGATCAGGTTATGATGTCTGAAATTTTAAACAGGTATGAAGATTTTCTCCGCGCCGAGCTCTGTCTGGCCCCGGCGACCGTTTCCGTTTATCTCACCGAAGCGCGGCTCCTGGGTGTTTATCTGGATAAGGAAGACATCGAGCCGGGCTTGGTCAAGAGCAGGGACCTGATAGAGTACCTGGTTCAGAGAAAGATTGAGGGCTTAAGCCGGAAAACGTCGGCCAAGTCTTTAAGCGCCTTGAAGTCTTATTTCAAGTATTTAAACCGGGTGGGAATTACGCCCGAAAATCCGGCCGAATTAATAGAATCTCCCAGGATCCAAAAAAGGATACCCGGAGTGTTCGCCATCGATGATATCGAATCCATTTTGGCCGGAATCGATACTTCCACTCCCGCCGGCGTTCGCGACCGCTGTTTGTTTGAGTTGATCTATTCCTGCGGATTGAGGGTTTCCGAGGCTGCTTCCCTGACTCAGGACCGGATTTATCTCAAAGGTTGCCTCTTGAGGATAGTGGGCAAAGGGAACAAGGAGAGATTGGTTCCCATCGGAAGTGCGGCTCATCATTGGCTCAAGGTCTATTTGGATGAGGCCAGGCCGAAACTTCTTAAGAGGAGAAGAGTACAGCGGGCCGTGTTTATCAATCACCTGGGCGGACCGCTTTCCAGGAAAGGCATGTGGAAGCGTTTTAAAGAGCATCTCCTGAAAGCAGGAGTTGCCGGAAAGATCCACACCCTGCGCCATTCTTTTGCCACCCATCTGCTAAAAGGAGGCGCCGATCTGCGCTCCGTGCAGCTTCTTTTAGGGCATTCCGATATCGGCACGACCCAAATCTATACCCATGTAGATGAAGAGGAGCTGAAAAGCTATCATAACCGTTTTCATCCCAGGGGGTAAAAGCAGGGGAGGTTTTTCAGGAGTTAATAATTTATGAGCATGAAAAAACTATTAATAATGGGTCTTTCCGTTCTCTTCCTTTTAGGTTGGATCTCCTGTGCGAGGGATAAGGAATTTTATGAGAACACCCTCAAAGGGATGGAGAAAGCGGAATACCGTGATGAAAAGCTTTCCCAAAAAAGGATCGAGGAGATAAAGAAGGGCATAAAGAAATATCAAAAAGAAGTGGAGAAGAAGGTGGAGGCCACCGGGCAGATCGGCATTTACTATAAGATGCTGGCCGTCCGGTACATGGAAGCCGAGATGTACCTGGAGGCTTACGAGAGCCTGAAAGAAGCCCTGGCCATTTATCCCGAAAATCCCATCCTATTCTATCTCTCAGGGATAAACGCAGCCCGGCTCTACAAGTCCGGGGTGGAGAAAGAGGAAAAGGATCTCTGGCTGGAGAAGGCCGAAGCACTATACAGGCGGGCCCTGGAGCTCGATCCGGTTTACGTAGATGCTCTCTACGGCCTGGCGGTTTTCCTGACCTTTGAAAAAACCGAGCTCGAGGAGACGGTGTCCCTGCTTAATAAAATCCTGTCCCTGGAGAAAAAGAATATCGAGGCCATGTTTTTATTAGGCAATGTTTATTACCGCCTGGGACACCTTGAAGAGGCTATAGAGACCTATGACCGGATAGCCGCCACTACCGGGGCGGCTGAAAGAAGGAAAGAGGCTAAGGCCAATAAAAAGCGAATCGTGGAAGAGCTTTATGGCGCAAGATGACTGCCTGCTCTTACTGGCTTTAAACCGGGTTTCATTTTTGAGGCCCCGGGAGAAAATGCTTCTACTGGAGCTGGCCGGATCAGGTCTTTCAATTTTTTCCCTATCTGCCCGAGATTTGGGGGGTCTCCTGGGCAGAAGAGTCATGAGCAAGTCCTGGCCTTCAGGAGAATATTTTAAAATGGCCGAAGCGGATCAAAAACACTTGACCCGGGGTCGTTTTAATTGCACCTTTTATACCGGGAAAAATTATCCGCCTCAACTGAAGCAGATTTACGACCCCCCGCTGGTGCTGTATTACCGGGGCGTTCTCCCGGATCACACCAGGCCGCTGGTAGCGGTGGTGGGGACAAGACGCCCGACGGGCGGCGCCCGGACCGCAGCCTATGCGTTGGGCTTTGACCTGGCCGGGCTGGGGATAGCCACCGTTTCCGGGCTTGCCAGGGGGATCGATTCGGAGGCGCACCGCGGCAGTCTCGATGCCGGGGAGCTGACCTGCGCGGTCCTGGGAAACGGGATCGATACGATCTTTCCGAAGGAAAGTTACCCTGTCGCCAGGAGAATTTTGAGCCGGGGAGGGCTCATCGTCAGTGAATATTCACCCGGAATACTTCCGTTGGCGTATAACTTTCCGGCCCGGAACCGCATAATCAGCGGATTGGCCAGGGCCGTGGTCGTGGTTCAGGCGCCGGCGCGCTCCGGGGCGCTGATCACCGCGGAATACGCTTTAGAGCAGGGCCGGGACCTCTTTGTGCACCGGACCGGTTTGACCGGGGCCGCCGGCAGGGGAACGCAGAGGCTGAGTGAGGAGGGCGCCCCGGTGATAGACGGCGCCGCCGAAATAACGGCCGACTGGGGTTGGAAGATAAGGGATTATGATTATGATGATGAGGCGGAAAAGGAACTACCTATAGACCTGGAGCTGGCCAGGCTCATGGAGCTTGAGCTTAAAGAGAAGCTCAGTAAGAATAATGGAGTCCTTTATTTAAAGAGAGGGCTTTAAAGAGGTATTGATGAAAAACAACGGGAATAAGATACTGCTCATAGTAGAGTCTCCGGCAAAGGCGAAGACCATCCAGAAATACCTGGGGAACGGCTATTCGGTGGCGGCCTCAATGGGGCATCTTTTCGATCTACCCAAGTCGAGATTGGCCATCGATATAGAAAACGATTTTACCCCGGAATATATCACTGTCCGGGGAAAGGCTAAAATATTGAGCGGCCTGCTCCAGGAGGCGGGCAGGGTGGAGCAAATTCTCCTGGCCTCGGATAATGACCGGGAGGGAGAAGCCATTTCCTACCATATTAAGAATGCCATCCTGGGCAAAAATCCCAACCTTCCGGTGAAGAGGATTGTCTTCAATGAAATTACCCCGGGCGTAATCCGTGAAGCCGTCAACCACCCCAAAGAAATAGACCTGGCCAAGGTCGATGCCCAGAAGGCGAGAAGAATACTTGACCGGCTGGTGGGTTACAATCTCTCTCCCATTCTCTGGAAGAAAGTCAAGAACGGGCTTTCGGCGGGTAGGGTCCAGTCCGTGGCTTTGAAGCTGATCTGTGAGCGGGAGAAAGCGGTCGAGTCCTTTGTCCCCGAGGAATACTGGAGCATTGAGGCGGAGCTTAGTTCGGGGAAAACCGTCTTTCGCGCCCTTCTGGTCCTTTATGAAGGGCGGAAGCCCCGGTTAAAGAGCAACCAGGACGTGCTCAGGATCACCGAATCGCTTAAAACTTCGGTCTTCAAAGTGAGCGAGGTTGAGACCGGGGAAAAGATCATCAGGCCGAAGGCGCCTTTTATCACCTCCAAGCTCCAGCAGTCGGCGGCTTCTCGTTTGGGTTTTACCTCCCAGAAAACAATGCAGATCGCCCAGCAGCTTTACGAAGGTATCGATACCGGCTCGGGAAGAGTGGGCTTGATCACTTATATGCGCACCGACTCTACCCGGATTGCCTCAAGTGCCCTGGGCGAGCTTCGTTCCTTTATCTCGGAGAGCTATCCGGAGGAGCTTCCGGAAAGAGCAAACTTTTATGCAGTCGGGAAAAGGTCTCAGGATGCCCATGAGGCCATCCGGCCGACCTATGTTAAAAACACCCCGGAGAAGATGAAGGATTACCTGAACAGGGACCAGTTCAGGCTGTACTCTATCATCTGGGAAAGGTTTGTTTCTTCGCAGATGACCCCGGCCAGGAGCCGCACTGTTACGGTGGATTTCCAGGCCAATGAAGGGATCTTTCGCGCCAGTTCAACGAAAACGGTAGCTAAAGGATTTCAGAAGGCGCTGAAGATCCTGGCGGCCAAAGAAAAAGAGAAGACCTTGCCGGCCCTTAATGCCGGCGATGTAGTGGAGTGTCTTCGGTTTCATCCGGAGCAGCATTTTACCTCCGGGCCGGCCCGCTATACCGACGCCACCATAATCAAGACCCTGGAGGAGAAGGGGATCGGACGTCCCTCTACCTATGCTCCCATAATCACGGTACTTCTGAAGCGCTATTACGTGGTAAGAAAGAACCGCCAGCTTGTTCCGACTCAACTGGGCAAGATCATCAGCGATCTCTTAAGTAATTCCTTCCCGGATTTACTGAATGATAAATTTACGGCGGATATGGAGAAGAAGCTGGATGACGTGGAGGAAAGCAGGGAAGAATGGCTCTCGGTTTTAAAAGCATTTTACGGACCGTTCAGCCGGAAGGTCGATCACGTCCTTGAGACCCTGGAATCGATCAAGGGTATCCTGGAAGAGAAAACGGAGTACTCCTGCGAAAAGTGCGGCCGGCCGATGGTCAAAAAGCTGGGGAGATTCGGATTTTTCCTGGCCTGTTCCGGATTTCCCGACTGCCGGAACACGAAATCCGTGCCCCTGGCCGACTGTCCGAGGCCAGGGTGCGGAGGTAAAATCGTCGCCCGCCGGAAACAGGGAGGAAGAGGCAAGGAGTTTTACGGCTGCACCAATTATCCGGCCTGCGACTTTATAACCCGTTTCAAGCCCATCGATTTGAAATGCCCGAAATGCGGGTATTTCCTGGTTGAAAAAGAGGACAAGCAGCGGGGCGCTTATAAATCCTGCATAAACCCGAAGTGCAATTACCTGCATACCCAGGAGGTGGAAGACCAGAGTGCTTGAGCAATACCTGGGCTATCTTACTACGGTGCGCCGTCTCTCCCGGGCCAGCACCGCCGCCTATAAGAAGGATCTCGAGCTCTATGCCGATTTCTTAAAAGTTCGGAACCTGAGTGAAGACGGCATCGATTATGAAGAAGCCTGTTCATTCGTGAGCTTTCTGACCAAAAAAGACCTCGGTCCCCGTTCCATTAACAGGATTCTCTCCGCTCTCAGGGGTTACTACAGGTTCAAGATACGCTATGGGTATGGGAAGGCGAACCCCTTTCGGAACATTAAGTCCCTCAAGACGAAGAAATGGCTCCCTTCATTCTTGTTTGAAGATGAGGTCGAGCGGCTTTTCTCGGCCCCGGGAAGCGATTTCTGGGCCTTGAGGGACCTTTTGATCCTGGAGATGCTTTACTCTACCGGCTGCCGTGTTTCCGAGCTGGCGGCCATGAATGTCACGGAATTGGACTTCAAGTCCGGATCGACCCGGGTGACCGGAAAGGGAAATAAAGAGCGCAGCGTTTTCATAGGCCGGGAGGCCCTCCGGGTTTTAAAAGAATATCTCCTCAGGAGAAAGATGTACGCTAAAGTGGATGGCGGCGATTCAGACCTGGCCCTCTTTTTAAACAGGAGGCGCCGGCGAATATCGGTCAGGGGCATACAGTATATAATCGACAGGTACCGGCGGGAGTCAGGCCTGGCCAGACCCATCTCTCCGCACACCTTCCGGCACAGCTTTGCCACTCACATTCTGAATCGCGGCGCGGATATTCGCATCGTACAGGAGCTCCTGGGACATGCCAGTCTCTCTACAACCCAGGTCTATACTCATCTTGATCTCGAACACCTGAAATCGGTCTACCGGAAAGCGCATCCGCACGCCAGGACGACCGGAGAGTAAAGGGAAGGAAAAATATGAAAAAGATGAAAGCGACAACGGTCATTGCAGTCAGGAGGAAAGGCCGCCTGGCCATGGGCGGCGATGGGCAGGTCACCCTGGGAAATACGATCATGAAAGGTAATGCCCGCAAGCTCCGCAAGATCCATGACGGGAAAATACTGGTCGGTTTTGCCGGGGCCACGGCGGACGCTTTCACTCTCTTCGACCGTTTTGAAGGCAAGATCAAAGAGTACGGCGGGGATTTGACCAGGGCCGCGGTCGAGCTCGCCAAGGACTGGCGGATGGACCGGATGCTGCGCCGGTTGGAAGCCATGCTGCTGGTGTCAGATTTAAAAAATATGCTTTTAATTTCCGGGACCGGGGATGTGGTGGAGCCCGAGGAGGACGTAATCGCCATCGGCTCCGGTGGGAGTTTCGCCTACGCTGCGGCCAGGGCTTATCTCGAGGCTACCGCGCTTACGGCCAGGGAAGTTGTGGAGAGATCATTGAAAATTGCCGCTAGTATCTGTATCTATACAAATTTAGAAATAAGGGTAGAGGAGTTGGGATGAAGTTGGATCTGGATAAGCTGACGCCGAAACAGATTGTTGAAGAGCTTGATAAATACATTGTGGGCCAGGAGAAGGCCAAGAAAGCGGTTGCCATCGCCCTGCGCAACCGGATGCGCCGCCGGAAATTGTCCGATGATATGAGAGATGAGGTGGCCCCTAAGAATATTATAATGATCGGTCCCACCGGGGTCGGAAAGACGGAGATCGCCCGGCGGCTCTCCAAACTCTGCGGGGCGCCTTTTATTAAGGTCGAAGCGACCAAGTACACGGAAATCGGGTATGTGGGCAGGGATGTGGAATCAATGATCCGGGACCTGGTATCCGTGGCCGTGTCCATAGTAAAGTCGGACCTCCAGGAAACTGTCCGGGAAGAAGCGGGAAAAAGGGCCGAGGAGGCCCTCCTGGATCTCCTGCTGCCCGGGATCGGGAAAAAGAAGGAGAAAGGCGAGCCGGCCGGGGTTGAAATGCCGTTCGCTATTGCCGGTGCGGAAGGAAGGAAGGCGCCCCAGCCGGTAGTTCCTTCCAGGCCGGTTGTCTCGAACACCAGGGAGAAGTTTCGGGAAAAGCTCGTTAAGGGAGAGCTGGATGATAAGTCAGTGGAGCTCAGCGTAACAAAATCGCAGTTTCCCGCCATTGAGATTTTTTCCGGCGCCACCTTTGAGGAGATGGATGTCAATATCGCTAACCTGGGCAGCATCTTCGGAGGAAAGAAGAAGCTGAAAAAGACCACCGTCAAGCGGGCCCGGGAGATATTGATCGCCGAAGAGATGGATAAGCTCGTGGATATGGACCGGGTCACGGAAACGGCGATCGATAGAGTGGAGCAGATGGGTATAGTGTTCCTCGATGAGATCGATAAAATCGCCAGCAAAGAAAACCGTACCGGGATAGATGTTTCCAGGGAGGGTGTTCAGAGGGATATTCTTCCGATTGTGGAGGGCTGCAAGGTGCACACCAGGTACGGCATGGTCGATACCTCTCACATCCTCTTTATCGCCGCCGGCGCGTTCCACATGAGCAAGCCCTCGGACCTGATACCGGAGCTTCAGGGGCGCTTTCCCCTTCGGGTCGAGCTCCAGGCTCTGACCAGTGAGGACTTAAAGAAGATCCTTACCGAGCCCCGAAATGCCCTCATTAAGCAGTACGTAGAGCTCTTAAAAACCGAAGATGTGGAGCTCGAGTTTAGCGAGGATGCTATCGAGAAAATTTCGCAAATTGCTACCGAAGTCAATTCCCGATCGGAGAATATAGGCGCCAGGCGGCTCCATACGATAATGGAGGCCCTGTTGGAGGAAGTTTCTTTCAATGCCACGGATATTAAGGGTCAGAAGATAACCATTACCAAAAAATATGTTGATGAGAAGTTGAACGACATTGTGGAGGACCAGGACCTGACCAGGTTTATACTTTGACGGCTGCGGAGAAAAAGAGGGCTAATAATCGGTCATAATAAGGCCGAAACTTAAACCTAGAGGTTGCATGCAAATGATGTTTACAGGCAGTTTCGGAAAAACCATCGACATACTGAAGAGAAGCATGGATGTGGCTGTTCTGCGCCGCAATGTTATTGCCGATAATATCGCCAATGCGGAAACGCCTAACTTCAAGCGGAGCTTCATCAATTTCGAGGCCCAGCTCAAACGAGCCCTGGACTCGGAAAAGGTAAAACCGCCCAGGCAGTTTATCACCGACCGCCGGCATATTCCTTTTTACCGTCCCATCGATTACCGGACGGTAAAGCCCAGGCGGATACTGGATTACCTGACCACGGCCAAGAATAACGGCAACAATGTAGACCTGGAAGAAGAACTGATGCTGTCCATGCAGAATCAACTGCTCTACCAGACCATGATTACGGTAGTTACCAGCGAGTTCGGCAGAGTGAATATGGTGCTCAGATAGGAGTCAAGCGAATGGGATTGTTTACGAGCATAAATACGGCGGCTTCCGGGTTGACGGCCCAGAGAACAAGGCTCGATGTCATCGCCGACAACCTGGCCAATGTGAACACTACCAGGACCGCGGAGGGAGCTCCTTTTCGACGAAGCAGGGTGGTATTCAGGCCCCGGGTCTCCCAGCCCTACTGGCGGAGTCCTTTTTTGCCGGCCTACCTCGATAACGGGATCGGGAAGGGAGTTCGGGTGGTGAAAATTGAAAAGGACTTCGATGCAAAACCTCGCCTGGTCTATGACCCGACCCATCCGGATGCGATCATGAGCGGGCCTGAGAAGGGATATGTGGAATTCCCGAATGTCAACGTGGTCAATGAGATGGTGGATATGATCTCGGCCTCAAGAGCATACGAGGCGAATGTGGCGATCATGAATGGGAGCAAGAACATGTTCCTCAAAGCTCTGGAGATAGGGAGGGTTTAAGTAAATGGATCTATTATCACCTGCGGATGCCCGGGGACACGTAATCGGGCTCATAACCACGGACCCGCGCCATTTTTCCGGCCGGGCGGCAGTAAAAGAAGTGCCGACGGCTGAAGAGAGTTTCGGAAATCTCTTTTTCAAGGCGCTTTCCACGGTTAACGATCAACAGCACAAGAGCATGAGCCTGGCCGAGGCTATGATTACCGATCCGGATTCGGTGAATGTGCATGACGTCACCCTGGCCCTGGCCGAGGCGAACCTTTCTCTTTCCATGACCAAGACGATTATGGAGAGGGCCATCAGAGCCTACAGGGAGATCATGAGTATCAAGTAACAAACGATTCCAGGGAAGGATAAATAATAAGGAACAGGGACATTCATTTTAGGGAGGGGAAATGAACGAATGGTTGAAAAAACTAATAGAACAGATTAAGAACCTCTGGGGAAAGTGGTCGGTTACCCAGAAGATAATTTTATTCTCTATCGCAGGCGTAGCTGTTTTAGCCCTAATTCTCATCGTAATCTTCAGCGCCGCTCCCAGTATGGTACCGCTTATTGGCACCCCGATAAAAGACGATACCAATCTTTCCAGGATAGTGACCGTGCTCGATAAAGAGGGGGTCAGTTACCGGGTGACACCCGAGAACATGATCTATGTTTCGGATGATAGGACCGCCAGGAGAATGAGGGCCATCCTTATCCGGGAGGATTTAATACCTGCCAAAACCGATCCCTGGGCGATATTCGATGTGGAGCGCTGGACCTTGACCGATTTTGAGCGGAATGTCAATCTCCAGCGAGCCATAATGAATAACCTGGAGCAGCATATTCTCGCCCTGGATGACATCGATGCGGTAAGCGTTACCCTGGTTGTGCCCAGGCCTGAGCTCTTCGTGGAGGACCAGAAGCCGACGACCGCCTCGGTGATCATCACTCCTAAGCCGGGCTCAGATATTCTGGAGAACAGGAAAAAGATCGAGGGGATCGTCCGGATCATCAGGTTTGCCGTAGTCGGGCTCACGGAGGAGAACATTGTGATCACCGATAGAAACGGCATTCAACTGAATGATTTTGAGGGGCTTGAGGATGTAGACCGGATCGAGATCACCAGGCGGGAAATCAGGACCAAGAAGGACATTGAGCAGCAGTACAAGAGCGAGATCCTGAAAGCCCTGCGCACCATTTTCGGCGGTGACCGGGTCGAGATCGTCAAGCTGGACATAAACCTGGATATGAGCAAACTGACGGTGAACACGGAGGAGTATTTCCCCATCACCATGAGAAAGGATAATCCCCGGACTCCTTTCGACGAGACCGAGGTTGTGCCTTCCATCACCCTGTCTAAAGAGACCGTCGAAAAGCATTTTGAGGGCACGGGTTTCAACCCGGAGGGTCCCCCCGGCCAGGAGGGGCAGAGCCCGCCTGCCTATAAGGATCTATCCAACCTGGTGGGCAGGTACGACGAGTCCTCCCAGATTCAAAACGAGGTGGTCAACAAGAAGACC
Source organism: uncultured Spirochaetaceae bacterium (assembly GCA_964514815.1). Lineage (GTDB taxonomy): Bacteria > Spirochaetota > Spirochaetia > SZUA-6 > DRHE01 > CAZERV01. The sequence continues at coordinate 17,684 of CAZERV010000034.1, forward strand.
ATCCTGGAGGAGAAGAGCCCCTGGAGCATCGAGCGGATCACCGTAGGGATCGCCATCGACGGGGTGTGGAAGAAAAAGTTCAGTGAAAAAGGCCAACTTCTTATGAATCCGGACGGCAGCATCCAGCGAGAATATATCGAGGTATCGGCGGAAGACCTGGCCAAGGCCGTATCGTTGATCAGGGATGCCATTGGCTACAGCCGGGACCGGAGAGATTCCGTCACAGTGGAGCATATTCAGTTCGACCGCAGCTCCCAGTTCGCCCTGGAGGATTCAGAGCTCCGGCGGCAAAAGCAGTTGCGGACAACGTTACTTTCCATCATAATAGGTATAGGGGCGATCTTTTTCGCAGCCATCGTTTACCGGCTGATCTCCAAGGAGATGGAGCGGAGAAGGCGCCTCAAAGATGAAGAGCTGGCCAGGCAGCATCAAGCCATGCGGGAAGCGGCGCTGCGCAGGGCCGAAGAAGAGGGAGTCGAAGTTGAGCTTTCCGTTGAGGAACGGGCGCGTCTGGAGATGCAGGAAAATGCTATCAATATGGCCAGGGAGCATCCTGAGGATGTGGCCCAGCTCATCAGAACATGGTTGATTGAGGAGTAAATCATGGCAAAAAAGGAAGCGGGAACCACCCAGATTGCCGCCAAAAAGGGCAGTACCGCGGGCGGGCCTAAAAAGACGTTGACCGGCCGCCAAAAAGCCGCGGTCTTCATCATTACCCTGGGTCAAGATATTGCCTCGGAAATCTTCAAACATCTCCGGGAAGATGAAATAGAGCAGTTGACTTTCGAGATCGCCCGGAACGACAGTATCAATCCGGAGGAGCGGGACCAGGTGCTCATGGAGTTCCAGGAGCTCATGATGGCCCAGGATTTCATCTCCACCGGCGGCATTGAGTATGCCAGGGAGCTTCTGGAAAAATCTCTGGGCAGCCAGAAAGCGGTCGATATCATCAACCGCCTGACCAGTTCGCTGCAGGTGCGGCCCTTCGACTTTATCCGGCGCACCGACCCCGCCCATCTTTTAAACTTTATCCAGCAGGAGCATCCCCAGACGATAGCCCTGATTCTGGCCTACCTGGAGCCCAACAAGGCTTCGATAATTCTGGGAAGTCTTCCCAGCGAGGTCCAGTCGGATGTGGCCAAGAGAATCGCCACCATGGACCGGACCTCCCCGGAAGTCTTGAGAGAAGTGGAGAGAGTGCTGGAAAAGAAACTGTCTACCCTCTCCTCGGAGGATTACACCGCGGCAGGCGGGGTGGAGAGCATCGTTGAGATCCTGAACCTGGTGGACCGCTCCACTGAGAAAGGGATCATCGAGCGGCTGGAAGAGGACGATCCCGAACTGGCCGAAGAGATCAAGAAGAGAATGTTCGTGTTTGAGGATATAGTGCTTCTCGACGACCGCGCCATTCAGAAGGTAATGCGGGAGGTCGATACCACGGAGCTGGCCAAAGCATTGAAAGCGGTGGATTCAGAAGTGCAGGATAAGATCTTCAGGAATATGTCCAAGCGGGCGGCTACCCTGCTCAAAGAGGATATGGACTACATGGGACCTATCCGGCTTAAAGATGTGGAGGAATCCCAGCAAAAGATCGTCTCGATCATAAGGAAATTGGAAGAGCAGGGCGAGATCGTAGTAGCCCGGGCCGGAGAAGATGAGCTGGTAGTCTGAGTGAGGAGATTATACGGTGGCTAAAAATGTATTTAAAGCCGGGGAGATCATGTATCAATCCAGGAAGGTATTCATAGAGCCTCCCCGGCCCGAGGAACATGAAGAAGCGCCAAAAGGGGAGAGCCTGGAAGAATACACCGGTCCCACAATTGAGGATTTAGGACGCGAGGCTGAGGAGTTCAAGGCTCGCTGGGAAGAAGAAAAGGCCGGGATGATCGAGAGCGCTCAGGAGGAGGCCGAAAAAATAAAGCAGGAAGCGGAAAGAGTCGCCTTCGATGAGGTCAAACGCAAAAACAACCAGGCCCAAAAGATCAGGCAGGAAGCCGGGGATGAGGCCAGGGGAATTTTGGAGGAAGCGAACCGGAAGGCTCAAGAGCTCGAGAATGAAATCAAGCAGAAAGTGGAACGAATTGATAAGGAAGCTTTTGACCGGGGGTTCAAGGACGGACAGGAAAAAGGATTTCAGGAAGGCCGGGCCGAAGTGGAGCGTCTGGTTGACAACCTGCAGCGGATCATAACCGCGGCCATAGAGAAAAGGAGCGAGATCGTTTCCGAGTCCGAGACCCAGGTTATCAACCTGGTGTTGCTGATCGCCAAAAAAGTGATCAAGGTAATCTCCGAAAATCAGAAAAATGTAGTAATAAATAATGTCGTTCAAGCCCTGAGAAAGCTCAAGAGCAGGGGAGACGTGATTATCCGGGTCAACCTGGCTGATCTTGAATTGACGTCCGAACATATCAATGATTTCTTGAAGATGGTGGAAAAAGTCAAATCCATTACCGTGCTGGAGGATTCCTCGGTTGACCGGGGCGGCTGCATTATTGAGACCGATTTCGGCCAGATCGATGCCCGCATATCTTCCCAGCTCCACGAGATCGAGGAAAGGATTTTGGAGTTGATGCCCATCCGAGCCAAAGGGGAGGGGACCTAGCGGCCCCCCTACCCCTGCGGGCCGCCCTTCGGGCACCTCCGGCCTTCGGCACTCAAAAACCAATTTTTCGGGAGGGGAAATTGGGATTTTTCGATAAGTATTCTTCAATACTCAATCATACTGATCCGATTAAATTTACCGGGGTGGTAAAAAAAGTCCAGGGCCTGCTGGTGGAAAGCACCGGCCCCCAGGCGGTGATCGGTGAGCTCTGCCAGATCATCATCCCCAGGGGGAGAGGGACTGTCTGGGCGGAAGTGGTGGGCTTGAAGAAGGATGCCGTTCAGCTCATGCCTTACGACGAAATGGAGGGCATCGAAATAGGATGCCAGGTAATAGGCATGGGCGAGCCCCTTTCCGTTCCGGTTTCGGAGGCCCTTTTGGGAAGAGTGCTGGATGCCATGGGCAAGCCCATGGACGGCCTGGGAGATATCGGTTCATCGCGCTGGTACTCCATTTTCGGCTCTCCCTCGCATGTGCTGACCAGGAAGCGGATCCGGGAAAAGGTGGCCACTGGAATCCGCGCTTTGGACGGGCTCGTTACGGTGGGAAAGGGGCAGCGAATGGGAATTTTCTCCGGCAGCGGTCTCGGAAAATCCACTTTACTGGGTATGATTGCCCGAAATACCTCGGCGGACATAAATGTGATAGCCCTGATAGGTGAGCGGGGCCGGGAGGTGAGAGAATTTATCGAGAATGATCTGGGTGAGGAAGGACTTAAAAGGTCGGTTTTGGTGGTCGCCTCCTCGAATAAGCCGCCCGTCTCAAGAATTCGGGGCGCTTACGTGGCCACGACAATCGCCGAATACTTTCGGGATGAGGGCAGGGACGTGATGCTGATGTTCGATTCGGTGACCCGCTTTGCCTGGGCCCAGCGGGAAATCGGGCTGGCTATAGGAGAACCCCCGGCGAACCGCGGTTTTACGCCTTCCGTATTTTCCGGTCTGCCCAAACTCCTGGAGCGCAGCGGCACTTCGGAAAAGGGGACCATTACCGGTTTTTATACGATCCTCGTGGAAGGGGACGATCTTGATGAGCCTGTCTCAGACACGGTTAGGGGAGTTCTTGACGGGCACCTGGTGCTGACCAGGCCTCTGGCCCAGAAGAACCATTACCCGGCTATCGATATTCTCAAATCCGTGTCCAGGCTCGCCGTCCGGGTTACGGGGCCCAAAATAAAAGAGGCGGTAGGTCTAATCAGGAAACTGCTGGCTACCTATAGTGAAGCGGAAGATTTAATAAATGTGGGAGCCTATGTCGAGGGAACGAATCCGGACATAGATGCCGCCATCGAAAAAATGCCGGAAATAAATCAGTTTTTGATTCAAGGGATCGAGGAGCGTTCGAGCATGGAGGAAACCTTCAGAGAGCTCGGTAGGATATCCGGCGAAACCATTCCCGAGGAGGAACTGGGAGATGAGGCGATTTCGCTTCAGGCTCGAGAGACTGCTGGCACTAAAAGCGTTTAAAGAGCGGGAATGGCAGACCAGGCTGGCCGAGATTACCGGCGCCTGCGTCAGGCTGGCAATCCGGATTAAAGAGATCGAAAGGGAGGCCGACCTGGGCTTTAAGCGGAGGTTCCAAAGCGGCGAGGGTCTCGACCTCCTTCTCCTCCAGGCCAGGGAGCGTTATCTGGCCCGGCTGGAATCGGAGCGCGGCAGGCTGGAGGAAGAATTGGAGGTGAAGACGGCTAAAAGAGTGGAGGTACAGAAAAAATTCCTGGAGGCGTCCAAAGAGCGAAAGGTTTTAGAAAAGTTGAAAGAGCGAAAACAGTCTGAATACTATGCAGAGCAGAGGGCGGAAGAATTCAAGAGCTTGAACGAAGTGACCTCCAGCCTGATAGCCATCAGCCGGAATCAAAACGAGGCCGGCGAGGAAGATTAGACGTGTTTAAGGGGGACCATTTTGGCTGGTTATAGCGGAGTGGGTTCAGGATTCAGAATATTGATTCTGATACTCCTGATCGCAGTCCTTATCCTGGGAGGCTTGATCTGGTTCGATTATCTGGGCCTGATAGATGCGCGCCAGAGTATCGCCCCTGTCTTCAGAGTCCTGGGATTGGGAAGGGAAGAAGTTGCGGCAGAAGACTCCTTTCTCCTGGACCGGGAGCGCCTGAATATGCAGATAGAAGCTCTCTCCATAAGGTCACAAGACCTGGACAACAGGGAGCAGGCTATCAAGGCCGGGGAGGAAGAGCTTAACCAAATGATCGAGCAGTTAAAGGAACGGGAGCAGGCACAGGATGATCGGGAAAAAGTGTTTAATGAAAGGCTCGAAGCTTTCGAGAATAGAAGAGTAAACCTGAAGCAGAATGCCGTTTACCTGGTGGGAATGCCGCCGGAGAAAGCAAAGGATATTCTGCTCGAGATGGAGGACCAGGATATCATCGACATCTTCAGGATTGCCGAAGAACAGGCCCGGGAGGCGGGAGAGCTGTCTTTAGTTTCCTACTGGCTCTCTCTCATGCCGCCGAAACGGGCTGCGGTTCTGCAGAGGAAGATGGCCCGAAAAACAGGAGGTTAAAATATTGCCTTTGCTCAAAGCAGACCCTACTGTGCTCGAGGTTGATCAGGCTTCTCGAAACATTTTCCAGGCTTTGATGAGTGATAACACCGGGGTAGCATCCCCGCAGGGGGGGAGGAGGGGGGTAAAAGGTGAAACAGCTTTTCAGAAACTGATTGCGGAAAAGCTCGGCCTTAAGGCCTTTCAGTCGGCCGGTGCAGGGTCCCCGCAGGGGGAGGGGGAGAAGGTTCCGTCCGAAACAAAAAGAGGGAAAAAGACGGGCTATCTTCTCTCTAAGTCGTTAAGATTTATGGGGAACGCTCTTCATAGAGAGCTTAAAGCAGCGGGGGAAAAGGCCGCTCCTGATAAGGCTTTGGAGGAGAAGAGCGGTGAGGGTGAGAAGGCTGCCTCCGTTTTTGCCGCTCTTATCGCAAGAAAAGGTGAGTCATTCTCACCTGAGACCGGGCAGGCTCTGGGATTGAGGGCGTCACTGAAGAAGGGAAAGGCGGAAAGGTCTTCTTCGGGCAGGGGTCCTTCTCTTAAAGTGGCCGTTAAAACGATCATAATAGACCTGAGGCGAAAATCACCCGCCGGTCTGAAGCCTGCGGAATATCAGTCGGCTCGTTCAAAGTCGGCTCGTTCACGGTCCATGCGGCAAGGACTGAGACACTCCCGGCAAAAGCTGAGCCCGGTCCGCCCTGAGCCGGGCGTAAAAGCCGGCAGTTTCACCGGCGCTCTGAAATGGTCCGAAGCTTCTTTTAACCAGGAACTCCCCGTTCTTTCCAAAATCCAGGGAGAAGTGCCCGGGATGGGACGAGGGCTCTCAGCCGCCGAGAATCCTGGGGAAACCCCCGCCGGCAGGGAGCTGTTTAAAACGCTTCAGGAGAAGATGATTCCGGAGGTAGTGCAGAGAATGGGATTCATCCTTAAAGACGGCGGAAAGGGTGAAATCAGGCTGGTATTAAAGCCGGAATCCCTGGGCAGTGTCCGTATCAGGATAAACATAAGCGATAATATTGTAGAAGGGCGAATAATTGTCGAGAATAATATTATAAAGGAGATTTTTGAGTCCAGCCTTGATCAGCTTAAGGCGGCCTTAAAAAGCGAGGGTTTCCAAACAGCCGGACTTGAAGTATCCGTCGGCAACGGCAGGACCGGAGATCAAACCAAAGAGGAGTGGTCATCCGGTCGGCTGAGAGTTGAGGCCCTTGAGGAGTTCGAAAAAGGCATTGCTGTTTTTGCCGGATTTGAAAAGGAAGATTATCTGATAAACCTGGTCATTTGACCGGGAGGAGGTCGAGCGTTTATATGGAACTATCTACCGTTGTATCGGCGGCTGATTTTGCGGCTCTCACGATGAAGGTCGATACCTACAACAAGGCTTTGAATTCGGCGCGGGCCGTGAAGCAGGTCCTGGATAAGGATGATTTTTTGAAAATCCTGCTTACCCAGCTTACCCACCAGGACCCCATCCGGCCGATGGAGGACACGGAATTCGTGGCCCAGATGGCCCAGTTCTCCAGCCTGGAACAGATGTCGAACATGAACAGCGAGCTGGGAAAGGTGCTCAACATTTTGGCGAAAAGCCAGGCGGTGGCTCTGCTCGGGAAAAGTGTTGAGATCATGGAGGGGGATGAGAAGGTTACAGGTATTGTTAAAGAGGTTGCCGGGGGGGAGTATCCTCAGATTCTTGTAAATGGCAAATATTACGATATTTCCCACGTGGAAAGAGTAAAAAATTGAGTAGGGGGCAGCCAGTATGATGCGGTCACTTTATGCCGGTGTATCCGGGCTTCAGAATCACCAGATCAGGATGGATGTGCTGGGCAATAACATCTCCAATGTCAATACCATCGGGTTCAAGAAGGGGAGGGTCAATTTTCAGGACATGCTTTCCCAGACCATGGCCGGGGCGGCCAAGCCGACCGATGAGGTAGGAGGCGTCAACCCCAAGCAGGTGGGCCTGGGAATGGTTATTGCGGCCATCGATACTGTCCACACCCAGGGGTCGCTTCAGACCACCGGGGTTATGACGGACCTGGCCATCCAGGGCGAAGGATTTTTCATCCAGAAATCCGGGGAGAAGCTCTTCTTTACCAGGGCCGGGGCCTTCGGAATAGATAAGGACGGGCTTCTGGTCAATCCGGCCAACGGCCTCCGGGTCCAGGGCTGGCAGGCCAGGACGGTCGGTGGAGTGGCGACGGTCAATACCGCCGCCGAGCTCGAAGACCTGGTCATTCCGGTGGGGGGTAAGGACCCTGCTGTTGCTACGAGCGAAGTAAACCTGGCCAGCAACCTGGACAAACGGACTCCGGAGATTCCCGCGGGGGCAACGGAGCAGACTGTGCTGGAAGGGACCTGGAGCACGAGCCTGGACATCTACGATTCCTTCGGCCGGGTACATCAACTGCTGGTAAATTTTACCAGGGTTCCGGGAATATCCAACCGTTGGCAGGCAGAGGTGCTGGTGGACCCGGAAGCGGAGGTGCCGACCAACACGACCGTGGAAGTAGGGGCGGAAAATAACACGGACAATCTCTTTTTCCTGGATTTCGATAATTTCGGAGCCCTCCAGTCGGTTTTGGACGCCCAGGGCGATACCATTGCCGAAGGCGCGCTCCAGATAGCCGTGTCCTTCGATGTGCCGGAAGCGGATATTCCAGCCGGCGTGGCCACCTTCAGGCAGACCTTCAATCTGAACCTGGGCGAGGTAGGCTCCTACCGCAATGCGGTGACCCAGTTCGCCGAGAAGAGCTCCACCAAGATCCGTGAGCAGAACGGTTATACCATGGGCTACCTGGAGAGCTTCAAGATCGACCAGACCGGCACCATTACCGGGGTCTATTCCAACGGGACCAACCGGACCATCGGTCAGATCGCCCTGGCTACTTTTACCAATCCGGGAGGTCTCGAGAAGGCGGGTGAAAGTACCTACGTGGTTTCCAACAACTCCGGGGAAGCGAATATCGGCCCAACAGGAATAGCCGGAAAGGGGAAAATAATCGCCGGCGCCCTGGAGATGAGCAATGTGGACCTGGCCGAACAGTTTACCGACATGATCGTCACCCAGAGGGGGTTTCAGGCCAATTCTCGGACGATTACGACCTCGGACCAGATGCTCCAGGAGCTTCTGACCCTCAAGAGATAATGAAAGCCGGGGGAAAGGATGATATTTTTTAGAAAAGGAAGTACAATGCCTGGATGATAGAAGCAACCAGACTGGACGGGAAGACTTTTTATGTCAATCCGCATCAGATTGAATATATCGAGTCGAATCCCGATACAACCCTAGTAATGCTCTCAGGGAAAAGGCTGGTGGTCTGCGAGGACTACCAGTCGATTTTTGATCGCATAGTGCAGTATAGAAGGCTGATCGGGGCCTTCAAAAACGAGGAGTAGAGGAAATGGATTTAGGTACCATTATCGGACTGGGCGCCGGATTTGCCGTGGTTGTGATCGGCATTATCACCGGCGGGGGTAATCTTATCCGTTTTGTTAATATCTCTTCGGTATTCATTACCATAGGCGGGTCCTTTTCGGCCCTGCTGGTATCGGCGCCTTTAAGCCGCGTTCTCGGTCTTATGCGCTATTTCAGTCTGGCCATCAGGACCCCGAATTACGAGGAGGAGCGGATAATCTCCCAACTGGTAACCTTTTCGGAAAAAGCCCGCCGGGAGGGACTGCTGGCCTTAGAGGATGACATGGAAGAGGTGGAAGATGATTTTTTACGGAAGGGAATTCAACTTGTAGTCGACGGCACCGATCCGGATATCATTAAAAACATCCTCTACAATGAGCTCGATCAGATCCAGAGCAGGCATGCCGTCGGGATCAAGATCTTCGACGATTGGGGCAAACTGGCCCCTGCCTTCGGCATGATCGGCACCCTGCTCGGGCTCATAAACATGCTGGCAAATATCGAAGATAAATCCGCAATCGGAAGCGGGATGGCCACTGCCCTGATCACCACCCTTTACGGGGCTTTCCTGGCCAACCTCGTCTTTATTCCGATTAGAAACAATCTTACGGACAAGGATAATGCGGAAACCCTGGTTAAGGAGATCATGATCGAGGGGATCCTTTCTATCCAGTCCGGGGATAACCCGAGAATCCTGGAAGAGAAGCTATTATCCTTCCTGCCCCCGGCCCGGAGAGAAGCGGTGCGGCAGGAAGCGGCGAGAGAGTAGAGAGGAAAAGCAATGCCGAGAAAAAAGAAATGCCCGAAATGCGAAGAGGGCGCGCCGAATTGGCTTTTGACTTACGGGGATATGACCACTCTGCTCTTGACCTTTTTTATCATGATGTTCACCACTGCGGAAGTGGACGGGAGCGAGCTCCGCATGATCCTGGCCGCCTTCCAGGGACTTGGGAGCCTTCGCGGCGGGAATACCCTTCAGGTGGGAAAGCTGGCCGAGCTGGGACACACCATTATGTCCCTTCCTTCCAGGGAGAGGGGGAGCGCCCTGGACAAGGCCCGGAAAACGGCGATTTCCCAGTTTCAACCGGAATTGAAAACAAAAAAGGTGCGGATTAAAGAGGATGAAAGAGGACTGATAATATCTTTAGCCGCCGACTCTTTTTTCAAACCGGCCAGTGGGGAGATCGATATCGAAGAATCGAGAAAGGTGCTCCAGAGAGTTTCGGTCCTGCTTTCCGCGCTCGAGCTGGAGGGGCGTAAGTTCAGGATTGAAGGGCATACGGATTCTGCGCCCACGGACCCGGCGGGGGAGTGGCCTACCAACTGGGAGCTTTCCGCGGCGAGAGCCGTCAATGTCCTGCATTACCTGGTTGATTTTGGAGTGGACCAGCGCCGTTTCCAGGTGGCGGGATTCGCCGATACGGTTCCTTTAGCTGCCAACGATACCCCGGAGGGGAGGGCTTATAATCGAAGAGTCGATATTATCATCCTGACAGAGGGGCATTTGTAAGCGTCTTC
>CAZERV010000035.1:0-15533 GCA_964514815.1 uncultured Spirochaetaceae bacterium
CCTGCGGGCATCTACGACCTGCGGGCATGAAGACACCTGCGGGCATCTACGACCTGCGGGCATGAAGACACCTGCGGGCATCTACGAATTTCATCCGCAACCTAAGTTCTTATAGCCAAAGCCCAATAAAATAGGTTTGGGCGCTGGACTTGATAGTATTTTTGCGCTAAAAGCACAAAAAATTAAAAGGAATAGCATAATATTACTGCTTTTTAGTATGATGTGACCATGAATGCCGCTCAAAAACCGATAATTGCCCCCTCGATACTTTCAGCCGATTTCGGGTATCTGGCCGAAGCTGTCAAGACAATCGAAGCGGGGCGGGGTGATTGGGTCCATCTCGATATTATGGATGGTTCTTTTGTTCCCAATATTACTTTCGGCCCGCAAATGGTCGCAAGCCTGCGCAAGCAAACAGGGCTTCCTTTTGATGTCCATCTAATGATCAATCATCCGGAAAACTTCATTGAAAAATTCGCCGGCGCCGGCGCCGATATAATTACCATTCATTACGAAAGCACCGTCCATGTTCATCGAGTGCTTACCGAGATTACGAGACTCGGGAAAAAGGCGGGCATTTCCATAGTGCCGTCGACTTCGGCAGCTTTAATCAGTGATATTTTTCCCTTTGTAGATCTTGTTCTGATTATGACCGTAAATCCCGGGTTTGGGGGACAGAGCCTGATCGAGTGTACTTTAGATAAACTGAAATATTTAAAGCAAATTAAACAGGAAAAAGGATACACCTTTCTGATCGAAGCAGACGGAGGAATCAACAGAGACACCGCTAAAATGGTGCTGGATGCCGGAGCAGAGGTGCTGGTGGTGGGCTCTGCCGTTTTTAAAGCGAAAAATATGGCTGAGGAGATACGGGCCTTAAGAGGTTGAAGAAATTTATACAGTTTCCTTACTCTTGAGTCGAAAATATGACAGGAGACATCCAGTTAATGTCAAAAAAATTAATATACTCTTTATCGATGCTCATTTTAGCTTTTCTGGCCGTATTTTCCGCTTTTGGAAATCCGGCCGACGATAAAAATCAATTACAGGAAGGAATAGGTCTCTTTAAAACGGGACAGTACGGCCAGGCTGTCTTAAGTTTTCGAAACGTCATTTTAAGTCCTCAAGATTCTCCTTATAAGCCAGATGCTTATTTCTGGATCTCTAAATCGTACCTGGCCATTCAAAAACTGGATGATGCGGAAAGAAATCTTGAATTTTTTCTCAATAATTATCCCTATCATCCCTATTTTTCGGAAGGCCTCTATCAAAAGGGCAGGTTGCTCTTTCTCCAAAAAGATCCGGAGAGCGCCATACAAGTATTTCAGAGCTTCATGAGCCAGTACCCTGGTTCTGATTTTGTCCCCAATTCGCTCTTCTGGATCGGTGAATCTCTTTATGAATTGGGCCGCCTGGAGGAAGCCGCCTTAATCTTTGCCAGGGTAGCAAAGGATTTTCCCAGGAGCTTTAAAGTAGAGCCCGCCCGGTACAGATTGTCTATGATTGAGTTCAAAAAGAGAGAAAATGAGATTTTGAAACTATTAAAATGGAGTCATGAGGAGTCTCTTAAGGTGGTGGAGGAATTTCAAAGAAGAGAAAAGGCTTATGAACAGGCGATATCCGCTTATCAAAGAAAATTATCCGGCTTAACCCCGGGGGATGAACAAAGCAGCCTGGAAAAAATGAGAGAAAAAATTGAAGCCCTGAGAAGAGAGAATGATTCATTGAAAGGAGAGATCGAAACTCTTAAAAGACAGCCCTCAAATCTTTCCGAACAAGGCAGTCTTGAAAAGGAAGATCTGGCGGAAAAAAGACGCGAGCTCCTGGAGATTAAACAGGAAGCCCTGGCCGTAAAAGAATCGTTTAGGAAATGGTTGGAAAGCAATCCGGAGAACAGGTGATGAATCCCGGAAAAGTTTCAGGGATCATCACTTTTATTTTTATCTTCTGCCTGCAGACGCTTTGGCCCACGGCGCTCTGGCCCCTTGAAGTAAAAGATGGGAGAATCAAGCTCGTCCTGCACGAAGGCATCGGCAGATTTTCCTTATATATTCTTTCCAAGACAAAAAGAGAGGAGTACATACCCCTGTTCGTGGCCCAGGATCCGCGCACTTCTTTCCTCCGTCTCATAGTCGATGACAGGGTCGTTAAACCGGGAGAGAGCTCCGAATATCAGGAAAAAGTAGAAAAAACCGAGCACGGCGCCCGGTTCATTTGGGACTCCGGTAAGCTCAAAATAACCGAGGAGTTTACATTTCTGTCTTCAACCGCTTCATCTCTACCGGACGGGGTAAAAATAACCTTTACTCTTGCCAATCTATCCGATCGTGATATGAATGTCGGCCTGAAACTGTTCCTCGATACCTACCTTGGCGAAGAGGGATTTCCCCATTTTAAAACGAACCGGCATTCTGAAATTAATCGTGAGCTGACCATAACTAAAGACGATATGATCAGGTACTGGGTCTCACCTTCGGCACGGGACCCTGATGAAGTCGGCCTCCAGTGTATGATTTTCGGTGAAGGAATTACCGTTCCGGACCTGGTCGTATTTGCGAATTGGGAGCGCCTCGATGAAGCGACCTGGGGCTATGAGACTTCCCCGGCCAGGAATTTTAACCTTTTGCCTTACTCGATAAATGATTCCGCTGTCTCCCAATACTATCAGGCCAAACGTATACCAAAAGGCACGGAAATTGAAATAGTCACTATCCTGGGAAATTATAATCCTGCCGGTTTTAAGTTAGAGCCACGGCTCAAGAAAGAAACGGCGGCAGTTTTAGAGGAAACATCAGTCGCTCTTCCCGGCACTTCCGGCACGACTCCCGGTGTGGTCGATCTATCCGGGTTAATTCAGTCGGAGCTCGATCTGGTGAACAATTTACTTGCTGAGATTGACAGGAAACTCAATTCGGGGGAAACAATAACCGAAGAGGAGATCACCTTGCTGCATGAGATTCTTGGCGAGATAAAAAGTAGAGCTGAAAAATATCCGGGCGGAACACGCTAGCAGAACATGCCGAAGAATGTAATTCAACGGTCTTTCCGGCTATATCGACGCAAAAAATACACTGAAGCGATCCAACTTCTGGAAAGCCAGATTTTTCGCTTCAGAGACAGGTTTGAGTTTTACTCTCTCTTGGGCCTGGCCTGTTTGTACAGCGGTGATTTCGGAGGCGCAGAATCTTATCTGAAGCGGGCGTCACAATTGAAATCCGACGATACGCCGATCCTGCTTGGACTCGCCGCCCTGGATCTAAAACGCTTTGAGACGGAAGGCGCTCTTAAAAAATGGCTGAAAGTAATTAATCTCGATCCACGCAACCGCACGGCCGGCAGGGGATTGAACTTTCTCCGCAGAGATCCGGCCTCGGCGGACATTCAAGAGTTGATTGAATCGGGAAGGATAAAATCGTTTTTCCCGCCCATTCCGTTTAGTGTATCCCGGTTTGCGGCACCGGCTTTGGCGGTTTTCTTAACCGCGCTCATCATCCTGGGCCTGGTCTATTTTTTCTCCCTTTCTCCTCTACCTTTCAGGAGAGATGTCAGGCCCGGAATAAGAGAGATTGAGCTTTCAACCCTACGCCTTGCATTGACGGAGGATACCGGCTCCTCCGGCTTTATGCTTTCCGAAGAGGAGATACGGAAAACCTTTTCCGGGGTAAAAACCTATCTCATGAAATATAGAGACAACCTGGCTCTTAGAGAAATCAATAAGATCCTCTTATCTAATGCTTCCGCCTATGTTAAAGAAAAGTCCAGACTATTGAAAACTTTTGTCCAGGTGCCGGATTTCACGACTATTAAGGACTCTTTTTCTTTCCTTGAAGTTCAGGAGAATCCTCTCCTCTACGAAGGTTGTTTTGTCGTCTGGGCAGGTAAGGCCGCTAATGTAAACATTACGGAGGAAAAAATTACCTTTGACCTGCTGGTGGGCTATCAATATGAGAAAGAGCTTCAGGGTTTTGTACCGGTAACTTTAGATTTTGCCGTAAATCTGGAGAGTGGTTTTGCCGTTGAGATACTGGGACAGGTGGTTTCATCCGATACCCTGGGTCGAGTGGTTTCATCCGACCCGAAGGGGCGGGTATCTGTGGAAGAAAAAGCAATCAGCCTGATCGGTATCTCGATTCACAGGCTGCTTGAAAAATAAATCATGCGGGCAGTTGTTCAAAGGGTGGCACAGTGCAGCGTACACGCAGACAGGCAGCTCTGCGGGCACATTGATAGTGGCCTGCTCGTCTATCTGGGGGTTGGAAGAGAGGATACAGGGGCGGACCTGGACTATATCGAGGACAAGCTGGTCAACCTGCGTATTTTCCCGGACGAACAGGATAGAATGAACCTGTCGGCAAAAGACAGCGGGGCGGAAGTACTGGTAGTTTCCCAATTTACGCTGTTCGGAGACGCCAGGAAAGGGCGCAGACCATCCTACAGCACCGCGGCGGACCCGGAAAAAGCCCTGAGGTATTATCTCCGTCTTATTGAGAATATCCGACGGCGGGGACTGAAAGTCGAGTGCGGCAAGTTCGCAGCAATTATGGAAGTTACCTATACCAACCTGGGACCTGTAACCATCCTGCTTGACTCTGAAAAAAAGTTTTAAGACGGGACCGGGAGCGGCTATATTTACCGGCCAATCCCGGGCAGTCAAGATAATGAAGTGTAGTTTCATCATGATGGCTTGACCATTAAAAATCCTGAATATAGTATGTGAGAATAAAAGCAGGAACGCACTGGATGCCGTTGATAAATAGTGAAGGGAGAAGGCGAAGTGGCAAAAAAGGAAATTGTTTCCATGAATCAAAAGCCCGGAACGGCTGAAGATAAGGTCAAGGCTTTAGAAGTTGCCAGGCTTCAGATAGAGAAGCAGTTCGGTAAAGGTTCCATTATGAAGCTTGGAGAAAGCGCCGGTAGAATCGTTATCGATGCTATTCCTACCGGTTCGATTCTATTGGATGCCGCTTTAGGTGTGGGAGGTTATCCCCGCGGGCGGGTTATCGAAATCTATGGCCCGGAGGCATCCGGTAAAACGACGCTTGCCCTCCATGCTATTGCGGAAGCGCAGAAAAAAAATGGAATTGCCGCCTTTGTGGATGCCGAGCATGCCCTGGATCCGGTATACGCCAAGAACCTTGGAGTCAATACGGATGAGCTCTGGGTGTCCCAGCCGGATACGGGCGAGCAAGCTCTGGAGATCGTCGAATCCCTGGTCCGGTCCGGTGCGGTGGACGTTATTGTAGTGGACTCCGTAGCGGCCCTGACGCCGAGAGCCGAAATTGAAGGTGAAATGGGTGATTCCCATATGGGACTTCAAGCCCGCTTAATGAGCCAGGCTTTAAGAAAGCTGACGGCTGTTATCGCAAAATCCCGAACTTGCCTTGTCTTTATCAACCAGATAAGGATGAAGATCGGAGTGATGTTCGGGAACCCGGAAACAACGACCGGCGGAAATGCTTTAAAGTTCTACTCTTCCATCCGGCTTGAGATCAGAAAAATCGAGACCATCACCGAAGGTCCCCAGAATCCTATCGGCAACAGGGTGCGGGTCAAGGTCGTTAAAAATAAGGTAGCGCCTCCGTTCAAGAAGGTGGAAATGGAAATTATTTTCGGCAAAGGCATATCGGCCACCGGAAGTCTCCTGGATGCCGCGATAAATGAAAATCTCATTAATAAAAGCGGAAGCTGGTACTCTTACGGTGAGGAACGCATCGGCCAGGGCAGGGAGAACGCCAGGTTGTTTTTAGACAACAATCCGGATATTGTCTCGGAGATCGATCAGAAACTCAGGAAAGCACTCTTTCCGCAACAGTCGGAAAATAACTCTACTGAGAATAAAAAACAGGTGTCTTCATCTGACCCAAAGGGTCAGAACGCACCGGCAGTATCGAAAAACCCTCCAACTCCGGATCTTTTTTAAAGCCCGGCGCTTTCTTCCTGACCCTTTGGGTCAGGCTGTCCTCTTAACTCTTAATGAAGACCGGATCAATTAGGGTTTATTTTGGGCCAAGAATATATCTCTCCCTGGGTTCCAACCTCGGTGAGAGGGAGAAAAATCTACGGGAGGCGGTCAGACAACTGGAACAATTTGTAAAGGAAATGAGGGTTTCCTCCATCTTTTGTATGGAGAGCTTATAATCAAGAAGGATAATTTAGTTGTTCCTCACCCGCACATGGGCAAAAGGCAGTTTGTTCTTATACCGCTTCAGGAGTTAGAGCCGGATGTTCGAGACCCGGTCAGCGGGGGGAAATACGAAGAAATCCTCAAGACACTGGACGATCAGGGAGTTTACACCTTCTCGGTCTGGGATTATACTTAAGCGGGTTGAACGATAATGTCAGAGATTAGCCCGGCGGGTAAACAACAGTTCAAGCTTGGAGATTTTGAAGGTCCCCTGGACCTTCTTTTATTTTTGATCAAGCAGTCTGAAATAAATATCTATGATATCCCTATTGCCACTATCACGGAACAGTATCTGGAATATCTTAGCTATGCCACCAGAATTGATTTGGGCGACATTACGGAGTTTTATGTCATGGCCTCCACTCTGCTCTATATAAAATCACGAATGCTGCTCCCCGTAGAAATCAATTTGGATGAAGAGCTTGAGGACCCCAGAAAAGAATTGATTGAGAAGCTTATCGAATACCAGAAATATAAAAAGCTGAGTGAGCTAATAGAGGAGAAAGAGAAGGAAGCTGAGTGGGGCATTAAGAGGGAAAAACAGCAGAGAATACTTCCCTTTCCTGATGAGGAAATCTGGGAACAGATAAGTGTCTGGGATTTGCTGACTACTTTTTCCACCATCATTTCTTCCATTTCATCGGAAAAGATCATTGATTTGTATGAAGAAGTCTCAATCAATGAAAAGATCACCCTGATCCACGAGTATCTTGAATCAAAGGGAGAGTTCAGATTTACAGATATTATTGTCCGGGAAAATTCGATTATGGAAATAATCTGCAGCTTTTTGGCTATCCTGGAGATGGTTAAATCCAGGCAGATAGTAATTTTTCAAAATAAATTATTCGGAGATATTATGATCAAAGGAAGAGGGAACAGTAATAGATCATGAAGGGAGAAAATATCGGAATTATAGAAACCATTCTATTCCTGGAGAATGAGCCGATGGACCTGAACGGCCTGGCCAGAATCGCAAATCTTTCTAAAAAAGAGATTCGTCAGGGAATTTCCAGGATTCAGAAGGAGTACCAATCGGATATTCATGGTATCGAGCTCATTGAAATAGGAGGAGGATATATCTTCACCCCGAAGAAGATATTCTGGAACCATTTAATGCCGCGGTATGGGAAGAAGAATGACGGAAAGCTTTCCAAAGCGGCGCTGGAAACTCTTTCAATTATCGCTTACTCTCAACCAATCACAAAAGCGGAGATTGAAAGCATTCGGGGAGTTGTTGCGGACGGCATGATAAAACTGCTTACTGAGAGGAACCTTATAAAGGAGGTCGGTAAAAAGGATGGCCCGGGAAAGCCTATTCAATACGGTACGACCAGGGAATTTCTGATGCTCTTCCGACTTAAGAGTATTGCCGATCTCCCCAAGCTCGATGAAATGGATAAGGACAGGTTCGAGGTGAATGAGTAAGTCTTTGCGTCTCCAGGTCTATATGTCCAGATGCGGCGCAGGATCGAGGAGGTATTGCGATGACCTCATTAAACGGGGGACAGTCAGGGTCAATGGAAAACAGGTCACCCGGCTGGGAACTAAAGTATCCTTAAACGATCGGGTTACTTTAAACGGGAAAATATTAAAGTTTGTCAGGGAGAAAGTATATCTTGCCGTAAATAAACCTAAACTTTATCTTTGCACAAACTTTGACCCGGAAGGACGGCCCCTGGTTTCTGATCTATTTAAAGGCTTAGGTTATGCGAGGGTGTTTCATGTCGGGCGTCTTGATTTTCTTTCCGGTGGTCTTATCTTTTATACCAATGACGGCAATTTCGCCAAAATAGTCGCTCATCCTTCTTTCAATATCGAAAAAGATTACCTGGTCGAAACGAAGGAAGATGTTCCCGAAGTGCTTCTAAAGCATTACCGGAAGGGCATCAAGATTGGCAATGAACATTTCTGCCTGAAGAGCTTTGATTGCAAGACAGAAAAAAAAATCTTACTGACCCTGGTGGAAGGAAGAAATAAGGAAATACGCAAGGTATTCTGTTATTTTAAGATAACTATTCGGAGAATACACCGGGTTAGAATCGGCTGTGTCTCTGTGCGGGGAATACCGGTAGGCGGCTTCCGCGTTCTTACTGCCGGAGAGATCAAGTGGTTTTTAGAACAGGATAAAGAGTCATGGTAGTAGCAATCGATGGACCGGCCGGAGTAGGGAAAAGTACAATCGCAGCCTGCGTAGCCGGGAAGACACATTTCATATATATTAACTCGGGTTATTTCTACCGCCTGGTAACAAAGGCCGTATTGGATTCAGGCAGAGATCCCGAGAATACGAATGATATTATCAATACGGCGAGAGAGTGTACTTTTGAGTATTATGACGTTGAAGATGATACTCACACCGATTCCATAGATAAATGGGTCTCCGTTCACTCGAGCATTCCGCAAGTCCGGGATATCGTTAATCGAAAGCTTAAAAGCTTTGCCTTAAAATGGAATATCATCGTCGAGGGGAGGGATATGGGCACAGAGGTCTTTCCTGACGCGGATGTAAAGATTTATCTCGACGCATCTTTGGGAATCCGGTCTTTGCGAAGATTCCGGCAGGGAGTGAGCAAACTGTCCGAAAAAGAGATTCTGACCAGATTAAAGGAAAGGGATTACCGGGACATGAATAAGCCGATGGGCCGTCTGGAAAAATCTCCGGATGCCCGCTATATAGACACTTCGGACTTGACCATCGGTCAAGTTTGTGAGAAAGTAGTACGGGAAATCCACAAAAAAGGTATATCTAAGCAGGAGCAAGATGCAAACGATGAGTGTTGAAGATGTCATGAACGAGAAAGGAAAAAACGAGAACAAGCTTCAAGAAGAGTATATCCAATCATTTGCACAAGTCGAAGAGGGACAAATGCTCCCTGGTGAAGTGGTAGAAGTAGCGAACGATTATGTCTACGTGGATGTAGGTTTAAAGTCCGAGGGAAAAATCCTTCTTTCCGAATTTCAGGAGAGTCCCAAACCGGGGGAGATTGTCTACGTCATCCTTTTGAAAAAGGAGAGCAGAAGGGGAGAAGTTGTCGTTTCCAAGCAAAGGGCCGATGAAAAGATGTTCTGGAAAAACTTGAGGCGGGCCTTTGATGAGCATACTTCGGTAAGCGGGAAAATTGCCAGAAAAATAAAGGGGGGATTTGAAGTCGATCTGGGAGGTGGAATTCATGCCTTTCTGCCTCTCTCAAAGACCGATATTGTTCGAGTAAAAAATGCCGATGAGTACTGCGGTCTTGATTCTCAATTCTACATTGAGAGATTATACGACAGAGGTAAGACAAATATCGTAGTCACCAGAAAAGATTGGCTGGAAGATGACAACAAAAAGAAACGGGATGAATTTTTTGCCCGGGCGGAAATCGGGGACGAAATTGAGGGCGTAGTTAAGAGCTTTACCTCTTTCGGAGCATTCGTTGACCTGGGAGGCTTTGACGGCCTTCTGCATATCAATGATATGAGTTGGGGGCACATTAATTCTCCGAAAGACGTGGTTTCTATGGGTGATACCTTAAAATTGAAATTAATCAGGGTGGATCCGGAGGAGAACAGGATCAATTTGAGCCTCAAACACTTCACCGAGGACCCGTGGACTCATTTTGAATCCCGGTACCAGGCCGGCGATATCGTTAAAGGCAGGGTCACCAAGCTGGCTGATTTCGGCGCCTTTATCGAGCTGGAGGAAGGGATCGAAGGGCTCGTTCACATCTCCGAATTGTCCTGGGTAAAGAAAGTAAAGCATCCAAAGGAAATTCTTAAAAGTTGCGATCTGGTTGAGACAAAGATCCTCTCCTATGATGTCCAGCAGGGAAAGCTGTCTTTGGGATTAAAGCAGGTCTTTCCCAACCCCTGGGATGATATAGATGAACGTTTTCCGGTGGGCATGCGTCTGAAAAGAAGGGTAAAGAACATCACCAATTTCGGCGCTTTCCTGGAGCTTGAAGAGGGCATTGACGGGCTTTTACACATTGAAGACATGTCCTGGACCAAAAAGATAAAGCATCCTTCGGCCATGATGAAGGTCGATGATGAAATAGAAGTCATGGTAATAGAAAGTGATAAAAAAAACAGAAAGGTCAAGCTTAGCAGTAAACAACTTACAGAGGACCCCTGGAAGTCCCTGGGCAAAGCCTTTTCGAAGGGAAGCGTAATAGAAGGCGAAATTACAAATATTACCGATTTTGGCTTCTTTGTGAAGGTCCAGGGAGGAATCGAGGGCCTGGCTAATAAAGCCAACCTGTCTGATCCGGGGACCGAAACTGTTGAGGATGCCCTGGCAAAACATAAAGTGGGCGAGAAAATAAGGGCTGTAATCCTGGAGATCAATCCTGAAAAACAAAAGCTTTCTCTGTCAATCAAAGATTATTTGAAAAAAATTCAAAAAGAAGAATTGGTTAAATATATTCACGATGAATCAACGGAAGAAAAGACCACCCTGGCTGAGTTTTTTAAGGATATAAACAAGGATTAGGCGGTTAAACCCCATCATGCAGAGATTCGATATAGATCCCCGTAAATTTGAGACCCTCATCGAAATCAATAACCTTCTCAACTCAAATTACACCGATGTCAAATCACTGGTAACCAGAATCATAGAGTCGGCCACTCGCTTGACCTCTGCCGAAGCCTCTTCCCTGATCCTGGTCAATCCTGAAAATAATAAGCTTTATTTCGAAATTGCCCTGGGCAAGAAAGGTCCGGAAGTCAAGAAATTTTCTTTAAAGATGGGAGAGGGAATAGCAGGTTGGGTAGCGAAAAATAATCGGTCCCTGATTGTAAACGATGTTGAATCTGATTCACGCTTCTACTCGGATATCAGCAAAAAGATCGGCTTTCCCACCAATTCAATTCTGGCCGTTCCAATGCGGGTAAAAGAAAAGTGTGTCGGGGTTATCGAGATACTTAACAAAAAAGATAGTAAGAGGTTCAATGAGACTGACCTGCAGTGGCTCGAGATCTTCGCAAATCAAGCCGCCATTGCGGTCCAAAATGCCCAATTTTTTCAAAAGGTCCAGGATGAGGTCTGTCTGCTTCAGGACCAGATTAAAACGCATAAGGGGTATCATACCTTTGTGGGCGAGAGTAGACTGATCAAAGAGAAGTTGGAAATCGCAGCCAGGGCTGCCCAGACCGATTCTTCGGTTTTTCTTCTCGGAGAAAGCGGCGTTGGGAAGGAGCTCTTTGCCGAACAGATCCATCTGAATAGTCCCCGGTGTGACAATCCCCTGATCCGCCTGAACTGCGCGGCTCTTCCCGAAAATCTTTTGGAAAGCGAGCTCTTCGGTCATGTGAAAGGCTCTTTTACCGGCGCAACCAGTGATCACCGCGGGCGCTTCGAGCTGGCAGACGGCGGGACAATTTTCCTGGATGAAATCGGCGATCTTCCTTTTAATCTTCAAGCCAAGCTTCTCAGGGTTATTCAGCACAAGATTTTCGAGCGAGTAGGGGGAAGCGAGTCCATCAAGGTTGACGTGAGGATTATTGCCGCCACCAATAAAGATATTGAAGAGGAAATGGAAGCGGGCAGATTTCGCACCGATCTCTACTACCGTTTAAACGTTTTGCCCATATATATACCGCCTCTGCGAGACAGAAGGGAAGATATTCCGCTCCTGGCCGAGTTTTTTTTGAAAAAGTTTAATAGGGAAACTAAAAAACAGTTTAAAGGTTTTACGACCGAAGCTATGGAAGCCCTTATTTCCTATTCCTGGCCGGGAAATGTTAGAGAACTGGAAAATGCAATTGAAAGGGCGGTGGTGATTTCCCAGCAGGACTATATCAGCCCGGAAACTTTTATCCTGAACACCCATTCCCGTCGTCAGGAAGATGAACATTCGGGAAAAACTTTAAAAGAAGCCACTAACAGCTTTAAGAAGCATTTTATTCAGCAGGCGCTTAGCATTAACCGCTGGAACCAGACCAATACCGCCAGGGTGCTTGGAATCCAGAGAACTTACCTATCCAGACTCATTAAAGAATTGGATATACGCAGGTAATACTTAAATATTCGCAGAGGAGAAATACATGCGGAACACCCAGGAGACGGACACCCGGTCCCGTTTTGTGAACAACCTGGCCGATTTCATCCACAGGAATCAAAAGATCCTATGGGCGGTACTCATAGCTGCTGTAGTCTTCGTTGCCGGATATTTTGTCTGGACAGAATGGCAGCGAAGGACTAAAGAAACCTCGAGCATTTTAGTTGAGGACGCCCAGGAGCAGTTCAGGACCTGGCAAAATGAGCTTGACGAGGCAAAAAAAGAAGACCTTGAAAAGAGCATCCAGGAAGCACTGGAATTCATCATTAAGAAATACCCCCGGCAGTATGCGGCCCAGCGGGCCTATTTTATTCGGGCAAGCATGGCGAGTGAGGGGAAAGAATGGGAAAAAGCGGCAGAAGACTACCTCAGGCTGGCTGAATCATTTCCAAGGGGCTATCTAACCGTATTGAGCCTGTTTAATGCTGCCGTCTGTTATGAGCAAATAGATGATCCCGGAGAGGCGCTGGCTCTCTACCGGAAAATAGCGGAAAAATATGAGGAATCTTACCTCATGTCCCACGTATTGTTCTCCATCGGACGGATTAGTGAAGGAAAAAAAGATTTTGAAAATGCTTATAACGCCTACAGCCGACTGGAAGATGAATACCCTTTCAGCAATTGGACAAAAGCCGGGAGAAATCGTATAATCGATCTTAAAATAAAGGGGAAAATAGAAGAATAAACCGGCGGCGAGGGGAGGTTTAAAATGGCAAAAAAGGGACTAAAAATCTTTGAAACCAGGTATTTCGGCCTGGTCATTGGGATTCTCGTATTTCTGCTGCTGTTCGCTCTCTCGGAAGGCACAATCCTGATCTCGAATCTAGAGCTGAAAGTTTTGGATTTCAACTTTCGCTTGAAGAATATCACCCGCAGTACCAGGGAACAGGAGGGTGTGACCAGTATTGAGAGAAATCCGAAAATATCTCCGGATATATTGATTATAGGCATAGACAATAAGAGTCTCGACACGTTCGGGCGCTGGCCCTTTCCCCGCTATACGGAAGCCAACCTGGTCAGCTCCTTTACCCGCATCAAGAATCAGCATGAAAGGGAGAGGGTGCTTTTCCTGGACATATTCTTTATCGAGCCGGCCATTGCCGCCGAGGATGATGCCCTGCTGGTGGAGAGCATCCGGGAAAACGGCCGGGTATTCCTGGAAACCATCCTGACCAGGGTAGTGAATCAGCCGGGCACGAAGGATGAGTATTTCGCCCGCCAGGAGATAATGAATAAGAGCTTCGGCACTATCACCAACCTGAAAGGCGATTGGACCGGTGTTGAGACCTTTCACGGCATGCTTCCTCCTCTAAAGCCTTATGCCAGGGCGGCTTTCGGGTACGGGCATCCTAATTTTGTCGAGGATGACGACGAAGTCTACCGGAAAGTGCCTTTGATCGTAAAAATCGCCACCCTGATCGAGAAGATTCCGCTCGATAAATTAAATAAAGGCGATCTTACCGAAGAGGAGAGGAAGAGTTTTGTCCGCCTGGCCTGGATCGACAAGGACAGTATCTCTCATGATGTACCATATCCTCTGAACGAAAAAGTGCTCGCGGACCTGGCCGGGGCGATGGAAAAGAATGCTCCCCTCAAGGCCGAAGACACGGACAATGATAAGAAACCCGACCTTTACTATTATGTTGTCAGAAAATATAGAGACGAGTTTCTGCCTTCCATAACCCTCTCCATGGCCCTTGAATATTTCCACAAGAAGCTTTCCGATATCGAAGTCGTTCTAGGCGAATATATCCGCATCCCTTCTCCGGAAGGGTTTAATAGCCAAACCCGGCAGTGGGAGCCCTATCAAATAATTAAAACACCTGCCGTGTTCGATGAAGATGGAAATATAGTCAGAGAGGCTGTCTTCGAAACGATCAATGAGATCAAAATTCCCATCAATGATAAAGGACAGATGGTTATCAACTTCATGGGAATGAGATCGAGCGCCTCATACCAGGGGCATCAAACCTTTCCGGTACGTTCTTTTTCCGGCTATGCCTCCCGGGTGCCGCCGGCAGACCCTGAAAAGTGGCCTAAAACCAAGGCGGTGGGCAACAAAATTCTAATGGTAGGGCCTTTTTCGGAAGGCATCGCCGAGGATGAAAAAACCACCCCCTTTGGCTTGATGTACGGGGTTGAAATTCACGCCAATGCCCTCAATAACATTATCATGAATAACTTCCTTTATAATCTGCCGAAATGGGCGGACCTGCTGGTCCTCCTGGGTATGGTCCTGCTGACAGCCTTTATGGTTGCCCGGCTGCCCACGGTCTGGTCCCTGGTTCTGTCCATTTTTATGATAATTGTCTTTTTTTTCGCCAGCTCACTGATTTTCGATCTTAAAAACACCATTCTTACCATTACCGCGCCGATTCTGGGCGTCCTTCTTTCCTTTCTCTCCGTCATAGTCTACAGAGTCATGACCGAGGAAAAGGATAAGAGAAGAATTCGCGATATGTTCGGAAAATACGTGAGCCCAAAGGTAGTCGACCAGATCCTGGCGAATCCGCCCGAGCTGGGGGGCGTTGATAAGGATTTAACGGTATTGTTTTCGGATATCCGCGGTTTTACCACCCTCTCGGAGAGCATGGCACCCCAGGAACTGGTAAATCATCTGAACCTGTACTTAACGGCCATGACAGATTCCATCCTGGAGTATAATGGCACCCTGGATAAATATGTCGGCGATGAGATCATGTGTTTCTGGGGAGCTCCGCTGCCCCAGGAAGATCATGCCATGCTCGCCTGCAAGTCGGCTCTAAAGCAGATGCAGGTCTTACACGAGTTGAATGAAGGCTGGCCGCCGGAAAAAAGGATCAACATCGGGATCGGGCTTAACTCCGGGATTATGACCGTTGGCAACATGGGGTCCCAGGGCCGCATGAATTACACGCTGATGGGCGATAATGTCAACCTGGGCGCCCGGCTCGAGGGTACGAACAAGCAGTACATGACCAATGTCATCGTGAGTGAGCACACCTATGGGCTGGTTAGGGACAGGGTAATTGCCAGGGAGCTGGACAATATCCGGGTAAAAGGCAAAAACAAACCCGTCTTGATTTACGAGCTTATTGACGTGATCGAAGGTCTGGAGCCGCCTGTGATCGATGGGGACGGGAAGGGGAGGAAAGCCCCAAAATAACCGGCAGATGGACCGAATTAGCTGTTTGTTTATCAGTCTCCTCTTCTTAAGCGGCTGCGGTCTGGAGGATCTCCTCTACTTGAATCCTCCGGAAAACCCGGTGGCCCACCCCGGTGATAAGACTTTTACCTTCTATAAAACCCTGGAGAACAGTGAGCTGGAATTC
>CAZERV010000035.1:15633-27594 GCA_964514815.1 uncultured Spirochaetaceae bacterium
TTATTTTCTTCTTTATTTTTAAAAAACCGTTACTGGGCAGGTTCTGGGGCGCCCTGGTTGTAGGGTTGATAGGCTCCTTCCTGGGTGGACTCATCGACCAGCTTTCCTCCGGCGTGATATCTTATCTTGCGGACTTTAATTCCGTTAACGTGTTCGCCGCCTCGATAACGTCGATGCTGTTGATCTGGATCCTGTCAAAAGTAAGCTCTTCGAAATAGGACCTCACGGGGTATGAGTTACGACCACCGGCGTACCCATTAATCTTCACATCAATTACTTCGTATAATATATATTCTGTCTACTTCTATTGGGAGAACTGAAAAACAAAGCAGATTCCTAGTCCGGTATTCTCGGTGATTCAATGATATAGGGCTCAATCCAGGGTGACTTGAGCTGCCTCCTCGAAAGGTCGGCATAACGACCGGCCGGAACTGCAGCTAGTATTTCCCAGAGGGCAAAGGCGGGTCCCGGGCGCCCATCAGCATAGTTAGCGGAAGCCAGGTAGTACAAAACACCGAAAAAGTCCGATTCAAAGAGATAATCAGCAATATTCTGCCTCTTAAAGGCAGCGGCGATGAATGCATCCATAGTGGTATATTCATATTCGGGATAATATGGCCTGAGCTCGGCGATAGATTCGGAAACCATGATATTCAGGGCGTAAAGAGACTGGATAATTGACTGGTTGAAACGGCCGGTGCGGTAGAAAAGCCAGCCTAGCTTCGCATGTGCTTTTAACGCAAAACCCGCCTTCTCCAGCCGATACAAACGTAGATGATTATTCAGTCCTCTATAAAAAAAGGATCCGACAAACGAGCCCCTGAAGCTTTGATAGGATTTATCGTTGTAAACTGGATGATCTGCGAGGATCTTCAATAGAACATCTTCCATCTGCTTGTACTGGCTATTTAGCTCGTACAGTCCAGCAAGCTTTTGTAGGACCACGTACTTTTCTTCCGGAATATCAAAGCTGTTTCTTAACTTGTATGCCTTTTTATACTGCTCTTCGGCCAGGATGAATTCTCTTTCAAAGAAATATACGTCTCCCAGGGCGACCTCTGCCTCGGGGAAGATACCAGCACGGTCAATGGCCTGGCGAAATAGCTGCAGTGCTTTGCCCGGTTCTTTTCTGTTTTTTCTTTCCAACTCCGCTTTTCCTCTCTCATAGAGGATCCAGGCCGGAGTCCGTTCAGTACTGTCCTGGGAAAAGAGAAAATCGACTGCTGAAAGTAGGAACAGCATTAAAAGCAACCTGATCAATAAGTTACAGCCTGGTTTTTTCAAAGTTTTTCCACCTCTTCTTTAAATATATCGGCTGCTTCTTCGATTTTCACCCGGCGAATTACCCTGCCTTTTTTAAAAAAAACGGCATACCGGCCTGCTCCGGTCAACCCGAGGTCCGCATTTCGGGCCTCACCCGGCCCATTGACCGGGCAGCCCATTACGGCAATCGAAATAGGTTTATTTAGCTTATGTATATAATTGTGAACAACTTCAAGAAATTTCTTAACATCGAATACGGTTCTCCCGCAGGTCGGGCAGGAGATGATATCCACCCCGATCTTCCGCCGGCCTGAAATTCTAAGTATCGCACGCCCGGCTGTTATCTCATTTTCCGGGCTGTCCGAGAGGGAGACCCTTACCGTGTCCCCTACCCCCTTTTCCAGCAGCCTGGAGAGGGCCAGGGTGTTCTTTACGATTCCTTGTATCAAAGGACCCGCTTCGGTGACCCCTAGATGTAAAGGAAAATCATACTTTTCAGAAAATAGAAGATTAGCTTCCACCGTAGTCTCAACGTCCGACGCCTTTAAAGAAAAGATCGTCTGGTCAAAGCCCATCTTATTCAGTACCTCCAGCTCTATCTCGGCAGCCTTCAGCATGGCCAGGGCTTTGTACTTTTCCTTTCTTAAAGATCTGGGCAGAGAGCCGGCATTGATGCCTATTCTGAGGGGGATACTCTTGTCTTTCGCCTTGCGGATTACCTCTTCGACCTTCCAGGCCTCACCGATATTCCCGGGATTGAGTCTTATCTTCGCGATCGGAAAATCCAGGCAGCGCAGGGCGATTCGATAATCGAAATGAATGTCCGCTACCAGGGGCAGATCAAGGGAAAGGCTTAACCTGCCGACAATCTCGGCGGTTTCAATCTCAGGCACGGAAAAACGAAGAATCTCGCAGCCAGAATCTTCCAGGGACCTTATTCCGGCCAGGACTGCAGTATCATCCTGCCGGGATTCTAACGGCGCCTTCCACATGGTCTGGACGGAAATGGGAAAACCGCCGCCGATTATGAGCTTTCCGACTTTAACAGGCCTGGTTTTCTTTCTTTCCCCGCCCATCAATCACAGCCGAGGCAATCAACCGAGGGTGCCCATCAGGAAGACCATAACGAAGAGGGCCACGGTCTCGATGAGCCCCAGGACCATGATATATTGGCCGAAACCCTTCCCGGTCTCGGCCAGGGCATCGGAAGCACAGGCACCGGCTTTTCCCTGGAGCAAGGCGGAAAAGCCTATGGCCATGCCCCCGAATACGCCAACCCCAAGCCTGGCCATAGATGAAGCGTCGGCGGCAGCGTTTATAGAATTCATCAGAATCATGCCGTAGATTGTCTGCGTAAGAGGGGCGCCGACAAAGGCGATGATCATAAACGGGGCCGGCCTGTTTTGGGCAAAGCACTTTTTCCAGGCGCCCACGGCGGCCATGCCGGCAGCGCCGCAGCCTAATGCCGATCCTATAGCAGCCAGAGCCAGTGATGCTGCAAATCCCAGTTGACCAATGTCCATTTAGCTAGTCTCCTTTCCGTTTTCAATACTGTTCTCAATGTTATTTTTTTCATCAATTCTATGCCTGAATGGATCATAAGGAATGCCGGTCCATTCCATACCCAGTTGCCCGGAAAACTCCAACATATTCAGTCGGACACCGTGAACGATTACGGATAATGCTCCCATCATAATATTCAATAGATGGCCGAAGAAAAGGATCAAGGCGGATAATAAACCGATCGGCAGGTCGAAGCCGATGCCTGCAGCCATTTCGTTAAAACTCCTGGCCACCTCCACAGTGGCCAGTCCTACGGCAAAGAGGCGTACATAGGAAATAATGTCTGAAAAAGCGCCAATGCCGTCCAGAAGCTTTAAGAGAAACTTGGCCAACCCGGTCCCCAGACCTTTAAAGAAATTCCCTCTCTGCTCGGCAAAGAGCAAAATAACCAGGAGCCCGCCGAGAACCAGCCAGATCCCGATCATGTTCAGCGGCATACGGAGGACTATAAATTTTATGACAAAATACAGTCCCCAAATTACAGACAGCCAGCCGAGCTGGGCGAAGGCCTGAAGCGCAGGCAGCTTGGTGAGAAAACTCCACAGGTGAGCGATGCTGATATGAACGGCTCCGATGATGAAGCAGAGCAGCATAATTGTGTCGGTGTTTTCCACTCCAAAGCTGGCGATTCCCGGCAGGATCAGCCGGGAGAGAAACCGGTTTTGCGACAGCGCTTCTACTCCGAACCAGGTACCGGACAACGCTCCCCAGAAAACCGTGCAGATACTGAGAATAAACATTAAGAAGAAAGGTCCGGAAGGCGCTTTAGGCAATTTTATTCTGGCAAAGATCGTGAATCCTAAAAAGAGCAGTCCGTAACCGGCATCACCGATCAGCATGGCAAAGAAGAGGCTGAAAAATAATAGAAACGGCAAGCTGATATCGTACTCCCGGTACCCGGGCACGGTGCCCAGAAGCTCGAACACGGGCCGGATGATGCGGATCCATTTAGGGTTCTCGACCAGGGTGGGCGCCGGGTCGTCTTCTTTCGGGTCGTCGATCAAGACCGCCCAGCCGTTAATCGAAGCCGCTTTTTTAAAATCATCGACCTTTCCCAGCGGAACATACCCGGTAAGGTAAGCCAGTTTTTCCTCGACCCCCATCCCAACCCTGGCCCGCTCGAACTCAATGCTGTTCTCAAGGCGCTTGATACCCGCCTCTATCCTGGGCCTCTTCAGGGCTAATGCTTCAAGCTCGGCGTTAAGCCGTTTGAGCTCGTCGTTTTTTTCGGCAATCAGGCGATTTAGCTGAGACAGGCCGCGCCTGGGAAGAGGAAATTCCTCCAGGCCGGGTATCTCCCCTCCGGCAACAAGCACGGCAGCCAGGCGTATCAGGTTTTTCTTTCTGTTGATTATGAAGGTCATTATGTCTTCGGGGAGCCGCCCGTATTGATCTGCGGTCAATTCATACAGCCGGATATCGATACCCTTCTCTTTCAACCTGCCTATTTCCTCGGGATCGAAGTCTCCCCAGACAGCCAGCCGGTCGGCCTCCCTCTGAAGCTGCCCGGATTCTTCCCGGGCGGAGCTAATATTTTCCACGCATTCCGAAACCTGCTTCGCCAGGTCCAGACAGGATACTGGTCCTGAAGGTTCAGGCCGGGCCGTTTTTTTCTTTGTTTTTTCTTCCAAAGGCAGGAGCAGCAGCGATCTTTCCAGTCTTGATTTTTTCTCTTCCAGCTCGCTCAATTCTTCGCTGGTTCCCGGTCTCGTTTCAAGATGCACCAGGCCCACAACCTTTAAGTCTTCCAGTGCCTGTACCTTTAATGCTTCGAGAACGATTAAGGAGACCTTTTTCATTTTAACGATCATCTTTCACGACACCTTCTGAAGATTACTCTTTGCCATCTTTCCGCGCACCACCGCCGCAGTCTGCTGATCTCCGAGATAGATCTGGATCATCCTGATATTTTCCCTGGTTTCCGGAATCTTCACTTTTTCAAAGAGGTTTACCCGCTGGCTCGTGATCCTGAGCTCTTCCCCAAGGAGGTTGACCTGTTCCTGAAGTATCTTAATTTCCGAATCCAGGGCGGTTAACTGTTTCATTTTCTGGGTCGCCGTGTCGACCCAGAGAGGCAGCTTAAAAAGATTGTAGGAAACATCTTCGAAATCGATCTCTTTAAAAACAGGTATATCGACGCCGGCTATATTACCGGGCTCGGTTTTCAGTGCGCCGATTTTTACCAGCTTCTCCAGGCCAACCTCCTCGCCGAACAGTTCCACCCACTGCAGAATCTCCTGATTTATCAGCTCCCTGGCTTTGCGTCTCTTTTTCTGCAGGTTTTCTATTTTACGAATCTCCATCTGGAGCTGCTGTTTCTTGAGTATCAAGGTCGGCAGATAGCGCACAAAACGCTTAAGGGCCTCTCTCTGCGTCTTCAGCTCGTTCTTGGTCAACTTGATCTTAGCCATAAATCAAAGCGCTTCCTGTTTTTGGGGCCAGAATTTCCTGATCAGGTCGGTCCTTAATCCGGTCTCTTCAGGGGAGAAGCAATCGGCGAGAATCTCCCAGCCCTTATCCAGAGCGGCTTCCAGCGGGATGTTCACGGAGAGATCCATCATCTCATGCTCAAAAATAACCCCATATCTCAACAGTTTTTGGTCCCAATCGGACATCCGGAATCCCATCGATTTTTTTTCTACGGATTCCAGATAAGAGGCGTAGAGCTTGATCATGCCGTCCATCAGGGGACGGTGATCGTCCCTGGTGTTCTTGTTTACCAGTTGTTTGAGGCGGGAAAGTGAGCCGAAAGGTTCGATTCTGCCGTTTCGCAGGTAAAACTGGCCCTCCGTGATGTAGCCCGTGTTATCGGGAACCGGATGGGTAACATCGTCCCCGGGCATCGTGGTTACGGCCAGGGTGGTTATGGAGCCGGCTCCTTCAAAGTCAACCGCTTTTTCATACCGGGCGGCCAATTGGCTGTAGAGATCACCCGGATAGCCCCGGTTCGAGGGGACCTGTTCCATGGTAATGGAGATCTCTTTGAGAGCATCGGCAAAATTGGTCATATCCGTTAAGAGAACGAGTATCCTTTTCCCTTTTAGCGCGAATCTTTCGGCCACGGCCAGGGCGATATCAGGGACCAGCAGGCATTCGACAATCGGATCGGAGGCGGTATGAACAAAGAAAATCGTCCGGCTTAAAGCTCCTCCTTCCTCCAGGGCGTCCTTAAAGAAGAGATAATCATCATATTTGAGGCCCATGCCGCCAAGTATAATCATATCAACTTCGGCCTGCATGGCGATCCGGGCCAGAAGAGGATTATACGGCTCGCCGGAAACCGAGAAAATAGGAAGCTTTTGAGACTCTACTAATGAATTGAATAAATCGATCATCGGAATCCCGGTCCGAATCATGTTCCTGGGGATAATGCGCTTGGCCGGGTTGACCGATGGTCCCCCGATTTCAATTAAATTCTCGGTCAGCCGTGGACCTTTATCCCTGGGCTCACCGCTGCCGTCAAAGATCCGCCCGAGAAGGTTGTCGGAAAAAGACACCTGCATCGGGTGCCCGAGAAAGCGCACTTCATCCCCGGTTGACACTCCCCTGGAGCCGGCAAAAACCTGGAGAGAAACCTTATCCTCATTGAGCCGGATAACCTCGGCAAGAGATTTACCGTGCCCGGAGCTAACCTCGGCAAGCTCTCCGTATCTGATTCCGGTGGCTGAAATGGTAATTACATTTCCGGCTATTTCCTCTATTTTGCTATATACTTTACGCATTATCTCGCCCCTGTTTATCGTAAGCCGGCTGGACAGACGAGGAAACGGCCGCACTCCCGTCTTCGCCTGAAAGTATTTCCAGGGCATCTTCCTCAATTCCGACCTGTTTTTCAGATAACATATCGATTAGTTCTTTTTCAAGCTCTTTAAAACCCTCCGATGCCTGTTCGGAGCCGTTCCAGTCCAGGTATTTCTGCCGCATCTGGTAAAAAAAGGTGCGAGCGGCATCTTTGTCGGCCAGATTCAGCCTGGTTGAGATAATTCTAAAAAGAAGATTGAAAACATATTGCTGCCTCTCTATGCTGACGGCAGCATCGACCGGATCGAACGAATCCTGCTGCAGATAAACGGAATCGATAAAATCACTCTTCAAATAAGTGATATAGTCTTCCAGGCTCGTTCCCTCCTCGCCGACTACCTTCATCATTTGCGCGATTTCGTTTCCCCGGAAGAGAAGCCGGCGGGCGTATTCCGTCTTTTGGGCATCGAGAGAGCCTGAATATTTACTCCAGCTCTCCAAAGGATGAATGGCCGGATATTTTCGGGCATCCGAGCGCTCCCTGGATAGACCGTGAAAAGCGCCCACCACTTTAAGCGTAGCCTGGGTTACCGGCTCTTCAAAGTTTCCTCCTGCCGGGCTGACGGTGCCCCCTATGGTTACCGAGCCGGTATTTCCATCCTTGAGCCTGACGATACCCGCTCGCTCGTAAAAACCGGCTATAACAGATTCCAAATAGGCGGGAAACGCTTCCTCCCCGGGTATTTCCTCTAAACGGCCGGACATTTCCCGCATGGCCTGGGCCCATCTGGAGGTAGAATCGGCTAAAAGCAGAACATTCAGCCCCATCTGTCTGTAGTATTCGGCAATGGTCACCGCGGTATATACGGAAGCTTCCCTGGCTGCCACCGGCATGGAGCTGGTGTTGCAGATAATGACGGTTCTTTCCATCAGGGTCCTTCCGGTCCGCGGGTCCATCAACTCAGGAAACTCGCGCAGAGTTTCGACCACCTCACCGGCCCGCTCACCGCAGGCTGCGATAATTACGATATCTACCTCTGCGTTACGGCTCGTCACCTGCTGGAGAACCGTCTTTCCAGCTCCGAAAGGGCCGGGTATGCAGTAAGTCCCGCCCAGGGAAATCGGCAGAAAGGTATCTATAATTCTAATCTTGGTGACCAACGGCTTGCCGGGCCGCAATCGCTCCGCATAGGCATCGATCGCCCGTTTGACCGGCCAGTGGAACGACATGGTAACCGGGATAACGTTTCCCTTGGGATCCTCAAGCTGCGCGATTTGATGCGTAATAACATACCGGCCGGCGCCGGCAATGGATTTTACCTTATAGCTATCACGGAGGTTGAAGGGCACCATGACCCGGTGTTTGAATATCCCTTCGGGAACAGTTCCCAATGTATCGGCCCGGCTTACCAGGTCACCTATATTTACGGCCGGGGTGAAATTCCATTTCTTTTCTTTAGGCAGGGCCGAGAGATAAACGCCCCGCTTAAGAAAAAATCCGCTCTGTTCGGCCAACAGGGGGAGAGGATTTTGCAGGCCGTCATAAATCTGGCCCAGGAGACCGGGCCCCACCTCTACTGACAGAAGCTCATGAGTGAAATCCACCGGGTCGCCGATCCCGATGCCGCGGGTCATCTCAAAAACCTGAAGCTCCGCCCTTTTTCCTCGAATTCGAATGACTTCAGATTTAAGCCGCTGCTCACCAACGTTGACATACCCTACTTCGTTCATCAATACATCTCCGTGGATTTCTACGGTAACCATGTTACCGGTAACGCCGACTACCTTACCCTTGCTTCCCGTCATTTAAACACTCTCCAGAATAGTAACTGTCTTTCCGCCCACATTTTTTATGATACTATCCTATCATAAATTTCCTTAAACCTGGCGGTACCTTTTTCCCTGTCAAACAATGCTTTTCTTTCTAAAAGCTGCAGTCGCAGATAATAGATGATTAATTTTTCGATATCGAAGTAGTGTCCCACCTCGAGCTCATCGAGATAATTCCACCTGGCGCGAATGAGGGCCTCCTCTGCCGTCAGCGGAGATTCCTGGCTGAAAGCGCTGCGGGCAATCTCTCCCAGGCCGATGATTTCCTCGACATTTTCTGCCAGGTATTTTTCGGACTCTTCATCTTTTTTTGGGGCCCGCAGCTTAACCAGTTCGTTTCGAAGGGCTTTTTCCCAGTTCCGCCATTTATCCAACAAACCGCAACCTGGAAATTGTCTGTCCAGCCCGAAAGCGACGGCGCCGGTCAGAAGCTCGAAATCAAACCGGGATAGATGCTCCTGACAGACAGCCAGGAAAGTGCCGCCCGCAGGTAATTGCTCGGTTTCATATAACAAAAGCGGCAACGAGGCAACCGTGTAGTAATACTGGCTCAATCGTCAGTTCTCCTTTTCAGGCCCGGCGATTGCTTCAAGTATCAGCTCGGAAAGTCTTGGATTCAAATATTCGGTCAAAATCTCCGCGATCCCCTGGTCCGAAAAATTATAGTAAGCTGAGCCGTCTTTCATGGACACGCGAAAACCGGCTGCAATCTCCGGAATCGGCCTTATCTCAAGCCCCTTTTTCAGCTCTGAGGCCAATTTTGACCGCAGGGTCTTTTCCACTTTCTCTAAATCCTGGGGAGAAAGCAGGACCTGCAGGTCCGCAACCTTCTTTGCACTCCAGGAGGTAATCAATTTGATAATCGCTTCTTCAAGCACCTGGCCTGGTAAGGATTCTTTAACTCCGGTTTCGATTACAGTCTTGAACAGTTCCTCCAGGCGCGATTTCAGGCTCAGGATAAGATCGCGGCCGGCCTGTTTCAGCGCCTCTCTACCGGAATGCTCGAGGCGAGCCGATTCCGCCCTGGCATTTGCTATTATGCCGGAAGCCTCTTTGTGAGCCCCGGCCAATATATCTCCCGCTTTTTGCTCTGCATCGTGAATGATTTGGGCGGCCTTTTCCTCGGCGCTTTTTACCCCTTCATCCTTGATTTTTTCAATAAGCTCCTTAAGTTGAACGTCCATAGTATCCTCGTGGTAGGCTATATTTTTATCAGGTGAAACGCTTTAACCCTATTCAAGAAAATGGAAAAAATCAAGCCGGAAAGCCAAAAAGTTTAAAGTAGTCTGACCCAGGAGGTCGGATGAAACCGCTAAAGGCTGTTCCGGATATACCGGGAGACTTTATTGAGCTTCCGCCTGGTCAGGATATATACCGCTTCCGGATAATCATAATCCTCTTCCATTTTCTTAAATATACCATCGATATCGCTTATCATATCCGGCAGACTTTCATATTTATCAATATCCTGCTTATCGAGGGCTTCAAGAAAATGTTTGAACCCGGCAATTTCATGCTTAATAACGGTTATATTTTCCCGAAAAACGTATTCGGTTATACTGCCCTTCTGTTTTTTGGTGATGGGATTCCAGAATAATTTTTAAATCTTCGACCAGCTCTTCAAGCTCAACCCTCAAAATCTTATTATATTTTCGTAAAAGTTCTCTCATTCACTCTCCCCGGACAGGGCGCTGATTATCTGGGTCAGATCCTGGTTTATTTTTTCGGCCATGGCTTCGGCAGCGTTTCTGAATCCGTCGATTATTGCCTTTTGCCTGGTCCCCCCCTGTCCGGGGACGCCCTGCACCGTTCCGGAGTACATTATTTTTCCGTCCACAACTCGAATAATCCGCGTTGAGGCCGAGGTATTGGATTTAAAAATATCATACTTTTTCCCACCAAGCTCGACCTGGCTTACGTAATCGCCTTCGCTTAAAACCATAACCAGGTAAGAGACCCCTTTTTCCAATCCCAGGCTCTTAATTGTCTTCGGATCTCCGCCAAATACCCTCACAAAGTCTTTTCCAAGTAGAACGCCATTGTATTGGGAGAAGTCAAAGGTCACCCCTTTCAGGCGGTTATACACGGCATCCAAAATGACCGGATCCGAGGAGACGGTGTCTTCCGCTCTTTCCATGACCAGGATGGTGGCTCTTCTGGCCGGCGGAACATAAACGAACTCCTTTTCCACACCCTGGAAGCGGTAGGAAAAGTCTTTTACCCGATAAATCAGGGAAGCTTTTACTATATTCTCTTCATTCTGGTTTTCCAGCCTGGCGATCGAACAGTTTGCCTGTCCGTAGTCATTGGTGGTTACGAAAATGGTTAAAAGGCCGTTTCCTTTGGTAAATTCAAATAATATCGGAGCGCCGGCGACCAGGGCTCTTCCTCCTCCAAAATTTAGGGTAAGAATAATACTCGGATCCAGGCCGGTGTTCGAGCCGATATCTAGGGAGCTGGCGCTGATCTGGTTTTTATTTTCATCCAACCATTCCGTTCCGGAATCCATGGTCAAGCCGGCGCCGATTTTGGCCAGCTCTGTTTCCGCATTGTGAACCACTTTCTCAATCTCCGGATTAGTCCTGCCCGTGTTTTTTAAGTCATCATATTCCGCCAGGACCGAGACGAGCTGGGTGATTCCTTCGGATATCACACCTTGATTGATTTTTTGCAGACCGTTTTCATAAAATTCCTTAAGCCGTCCAAGAGCCTGAGAGTCATCGGGCAGAGTTTCAGTTTCTGCGCCGGATTGGTCTCTGGCCGGCTCCTGAACCGTGCTGCAGGATGCAAAGGCAAGCAGAAGACAACAAGTGCTGAAAAATGTTTGCATTTTTTTCATGTTCCTTCCTCCCGGTTACCATCTTACCTCAAGAATTGTTTCTTTGCCTGTTTTCATCAGCTCCGGAATAGTTACCGTGTAGGTGAGCCGCCTGTTGTTTTGAGAAAGCTCGCCTAAGTTGTGGCTTTTTATCGGCGCCGGGGCGTCGATAAAAAAGGAAAGCTCATAATCTTTAAAAAAAGTTTCCAGCATTTGCAGAGTGTCTTCGGAAATCTCCTGGTCCTTCCGGCCCGGATAAATAACCTGGGTAAATAACTTATCTCCCCCCGCCTGGACCAGGCTGACCTCCATCTGTCCGCCGCTCCCGATCTGCCTGACAGACTCGATACGGTCAAATTCCATCTTTGCCTCGATATATATATTCTCCTCATCTTCGCTCTGCTTGATGTTTATGAGCTTCAGTCCTTCTATTCCTTCGGCCGTTCGAACAAAATCTTCTTCCGAAACAGGCAGGGGAAGATTACCGCCACTACCGGCGGAATCCAGGTCCTTTATCATTCTCGAGATCTTATAGTTGAAGGTCAGGGTCCCGGACCCATTTGCTTTAAAACTTATCCGGCTTTCAATACCGATGCAAGATGACATGACGAGGACCGAAAGAACCAAAAACGACAATCTTTTCATTTTTTCCCCTAAAGGCAGATTAAATCAGGACAAATTATAAACTATCTCCGTTATAATTTCTATCTAGCAAATGATTAGTTCGCTAATTTATCGGTCGCCCC
>CAZERV010000036.1:0-15976 GCA_964514815.1 uncultured Spirochaetaceae bacterium
AAGAAGAAGCTAATTCTCCATTCAGATAATAAAAACGGCCAGGCAGGCAAAAACAGCACCCACAGCAACCCCGATTATGATTTCCGGCAGAGTATGTCCCCCCATCCAGGGCAGCTTAGGCTCCATTTCGACTCCGGACCTGGCTAAAAGCTTTCCGATCAGGCGGGAATGGATCTGGACGGTGCCCCGCAGTCTCAAGGAATCGTAGATGATGATAAACGAAAAGACGCAGGAAATGGCGAAGTACTCGGAGGCAAATCCATAACGGAGCCCCAGGGAAACCGTCAAAGCGGTCACAAAAGCGGAGTGGGCGCTCGGCATCCCGCCGGAAGAAAATAAATAGCCGATATATATCCGTCTCTCTCTACACGAATAATAAACGACCTTGAAGGCCTGGCAGAGCAGCATGACTCCCACGGCTGCTAAAAGCGAAGAGCTCATCCCTGCCCCGGTCAGGGGATTGTTCGCCTGGAAGCCAGCTGGGAAATGTAGCTGGACTCGAAGCCTTCAAGACTCTTGATCCAGTTCAGAAACTTTTCCGCCTCTCCCCTGTCCAGGTAGGGTCCGATCCGCACCCGGAAATACGCCGTTCCACCCAAATCCCTGGTCGTTATTCTTCCCGGCAGCCCCTGTTCCGAGAGTTTCCCGGCCGCCAGCTCCGCCCTGGAGCGGCTCTGGTAGGACCCGGTCTGAATCCAATATTCCGTGACCCTTACCTCTTTCGGGGCGGGCTTTACCTGTTTCTGCGTTGGAGCAGCCCTTACCGCCTTTTTAGGCTGGGCAGGCGCCGGCCGGGATTCTACTTTCTTTACCACGGAGACGGGCCGAACTGCTTCCTCCTCACGTTTTCCCGTCTCTTCCTCTTTTTCGCCGACAATTATCTCCTTTCCTTCGTAATAAGGCTCAGGCCCGGCAGGCACAAGACCGGGGAGCTCCGAGCGTCCGCGAGCGTATTCATAAATATCGAATCCCTGCCCGGCAGGCGCGGTTATTGATGCGGCCGCAGCCCCTTCCTCGGACTTTGGCCGGAGAAAATAGAGCCCCCCTGCCAGCACGACAACTGAAAATAGGCTGATTGAAAAAATTATCCAGATGGTCCTATTCTTTTCCATTCCGATTTTCCTTGATTCCTTTCTCCGCCAATATTTTAAAGGCCTGCTCCTCCATGAAGATTAGATCCTTTTTGTTCTCTATATAGTAAATATCGACGTCATACTCATTAGATTTAGGACAGATTCCTTTCTGAGCGGCAATCCTTCTCAAGACCTGTAACAGAGAGAGCCTGTCCCTGGCCAGGGCCCGGCGCAGCCGTTTGAGGATAGGGGCCTGCACGCAAATGACCAGGTCACAGAAACGATGGAGTCCCATCTTGAAGAGAACGGCCGCGTTTATCACGGCCGGGGCATCAGTCGCTTCTATCCTTGATTTTACCATCCCAACCATCTCGGGATGGACAATACGCTCCAGGTCATTCATTCCTTTATGATTCTTAAAAACGAGGGCACCCAGCTTCTTCCGGTCTATACCCCCTTTCTCATTCCGGACGGAGGACCCGAAACGCTCGATTACTCTCTTTTTTTCTTTTTCAAGCGCAAGGTGGCCGATCCGGTCGACATCGATTTCCAGATATCCCTTTCTCTTCAAGATCCCGATCAGGGCATTCTTGCCCGCACAGTACTTCCCGGTTACACCCACTACCATATTAATGAATGTCACCCCAGCTTGAGCCGGATTCCAGGTTAACCTTCAGAGGCAGAGACAGTTTAACGGCGTTCTCCATGGCCGCTTTAATAACTCCCCGGGCTCTTTCCATCTCCGGGTTGGGAACTTCGAAAATCAATTCGTCATGGACCTGAAGGAGAAGCCGGGTACCCATTCTATTTTCTTCAAGTAGCCCGGCCACATCGATCATCGCCTGTTTTACGATATCGGCGGCGCTCCCCTGGATGCGGGAATTAACGGCCACCCTTTCGGCGGCCATCTTCTCGGTACGATTTGCGCTTCTAATCCGGGTCACTTTTCTTCTTCTTCCCATTATGGTCTCGACATAGCCCCGGCCTTCCGCCTCCCTGATCGTGTCTTTAATGAAGCGCTCCACCCCGGAATATCTCTGAAAATAGCGGCTGATAAAATCGCCCGCTTCTCTTCTTCCTATCCTGAGGTCCCTGGCCAGCCTGAAGGCGGACATTCCGTAGATCACTCCGAAATTAATCGTTTTTCCGATTCGCCTCTGTGAAGAGCTCACTTCCTCCGGCGGGATATCGAAGATAATCCCGGCAGTCTGGCGGTGGATATCGATTCCCTCCCGAAAAGCATTCAAGAGCATGGGATCCCCGGAAAGGTGGGCCAGCACTGCCAGCTCAATCTGGGAATAGTCTGCGCTTAAAAAAGAATATCCCTCTTCCGGGATAAAGGCGGACCTGATCCTCCTTCCCGGCTCTTCGCGGATGGGTATATTCTGTAAATTTGGGTCCTTGCTGGCCAGCCGGCCGGTGGCCGCGCCGGTCTGGATATAGTTGGTATGGAGGCGGCCGGTGGAGGCATTGATGAGCCCCGGGAGGGCCTCCACGTAGGTGGACTTAAGCTTGGATAAGAGGCGGTGCCGGAGCACCAGCCCGGGTACTTCATCCTCCCTGGCCAGCTCCTCCAGGACACCGGTATCCGTGGAATAACCCGTTTTGGTCTTCTTGATCGGCTTCAGCCGGCGCTCGGTAAAGAGCACCTGCTGCAGCTCTTTGGTGGAGCGGATGTTAAAGCTCCGGCCGTGGCGGGAAAAGATCTCTTCCTCGATTTCCGTTAACTGCTTCCCAAGCTCCCGGCTGTAGGCCTTCAGTTGATCGGGCTCAAGCTTGATTCCGGCTATCTCCATCTCCGCCAGAATCGTCACCAGGGGCATTTCGAGCCTATAAAAGAGGCGATCGAGTCCCTGCTGTTCGAGCGGGCCGGAAAAGGCCAGGTAAAGCCGGAAAGCGATCTCCGCATCTTCCGCTGCATAATCGCTTACCCTCCCGATCTCTACATCCGCCAGGGTCAAGTCCTGATCCTTGCCGACCACATCCCCATAGTGGATCGTTTTGTAGCCCAAAATCTTCAAAGCCAGGTTGTCCAGGCTGTAGGAAGAAAGCTCGCTGTCCAAAACCCAGGCGGCCACCATGGTATCAAAGAGGCGGTTCCTGACCGTGATCCCCCAGCCCTTCATGAC
Source organism: uncultured Spirochaetaceae bacterium (assembly GCA_964514815.1). Lineage (GTDB taxonomy): Bacteria > Spirochaetota > Spirochaetia > SZUA-6 > DRHE01 > CAZERV01. The sequence goes on from CAZERV010000036.1 coordinate 3,203, forward strand.
TTTATAGTCGTACTTGATATTCTGCCCCACCAGCATCAGGGCTGGATCTTCAAGCAGGGTTTTCAGAGCCTTCCTCACCGTCTCAGCCGGGAGAACATCCACATCCCGGGCCTTGACCGGTATATAGCAGGCCTCTCCCTCTCCGAGGGCCAGGGAAAATCCCACCGGATTCGCTGCCAGGGGATCGAGACTGTCAGTTTCCGTATCGAAGGCAAAAACCTTATTCTTCTTCGCCCCGGTCAGCCAGCGGTTTAAGGATATTTCGTCCAGGACCGTTTCGAAGGCGCCCGCCGTAAGCTCTTTAAAAGAAGCTTCCTCTTCGATCCTCCCTCCCAGCCCCTCCACCAGGCTCTTCATCCCCTGGGCGGCAAAGAGGGGAATGGCCCCGCTGGTATTCAAAGTCTCGATATTAAAGGAATCAAGGTCGCGCTCCATGGGAACGTCCTTTCTCAAGCGGACCAGCTCCCGGCTTAAGAAGGCGCTCTCCCGGCCTCGAGCCAGCTTTTCCCTGAGACCGTCCGGTATTACCGAGGCAAGATTCGCATAAATCGCGTCCAGGTCATGATATTGAGAAAGCAGCTTTAAGGCCGTCTTGTCCCCCACTCCCGGCACTCCCGGAACATTGTCACTCTGGTCCCCGGCCAGGGCCAGGTAATCGACTACCTGCCCGGGATAAATCCCCCGGGCATTGAAAACCTCCTCACTGTCCAGGGTCTCATACTCGCCTCCTCCTTTTGGGGCCGTCAGCACGAAGACCCCTTCCCCCACGCTCTGGAGGATATCCTTGTCCCCGGACAAAATGTAACACTCTCTCTCCTCTTTCTTGCAGAGCCCGGCCAGGGTGGCGATGAGATCGTCCGCTTCAAAACCGTCTTTTCTGAAGCAGGCAATTCCCAGGGCCTCACATATTTCTTCTATGACCGGGACCTGGGCATGGAGGTCCGCAGGGGCTTTTTCGCGGTTTGCCTTATAGGCCGGGAAACGCAGGTGCCTGAAGGTGGGTGTGCGGGAATCCATGATTATGGCCAGGCGGGCGGGATTTCTCTGTTTTAGCAGTTGAAAGAGCGCACGAAAAAAGCCGAATACGGCCGAAGAGTTTTCACCTTGAGGATTAAAGAGGGGTCTTTTCATGAAAGCAAAATAGGATCTGTAGATCAGGCTGTAGCCATCGACCAGGTAGAGCGCCTTGCTCATGAAGTAAGATCAACCATAGAGGGTACCCCGATACGCGCATAGGGAGAAGAATTAAATCGCTTACCCAGGCTCTTGATCTCCTGACGCAGACTCTCGAGCCGCTCTTTCAGGACCTGCCGGTTATTTTTATTTTTCAGGAGCACTTTTTCCTTTAGACGGTTCAAGGAATCCTCTAATTCCTGAATTGAGTCTTCCTTCTCCGGATAGGCCCGGAGGTATATTTCTTCCAATGGATTTATGACCCGCTGGAGGGTGCATATTTCCTGCACGATAGACTGCTCGATCCTGATATAGTACTCCAGTTTCTCCGAATCGTCCCGAAGAATCGCTTCTTCCTCTTTTTCCAACAGGCTGAGATAGCTTTTGAAGCCGTCTCTCTGCCGGGTAAGGTATTCTCGCATAAGCTTAAGAATCTGAACTACCTGGGCCATACTCCTTCTCCTTCCCGAATCGGACCCTAGCCGGCTATGTTTATCCCGCCGGTGCTTTCCGAGCTACCTTCCAAACCCTTTTTATCGGCAATCTCCGCCCAGGCAGTGCGGAGCTCCGAAATAAGCTTTTTCACCTCGACCAGAGGTTTGCTGTCTTTCTGGATATTGGCTTCCAGGAGCTGGCGGTTCATGTACATGTAAAGGCTGAAAAGGCTCTTCGCTATTTCTCCACCTTTATCGAAATCCAGGGAAACCATGAGCTCTGTGATTATATCCTGGACCTTGATGATATAGCCGCTTATCCGGTCGTATTTCCTGTGCTTCTCTTTCAAGGCATCCCGGGCCAGATTGATGTTCTTGATAGCGCCGTCATAGAGCATCAGGATCAATTTCCCCTGGGTAGCTGTCTTAATCTGGGTTTCTCTGTAAGTCTTAAGCGGATCTGGTTTATTCAAAGCTTTTTTAGCCCCCTTTTCATATCTTTATTTTAAAAACTTGGCCGATCATTTTCAATAGTTTATTTTAAAATACCTATTTGGCATGCTCGATCAAGTCTGTGACCGGAACTATGGAATAGCCCCGTTTCAAGAGTCCATCGATCAAGAGATCGAGCTTCTGGAAAAGATAATCCTCTCGGCCGTCTTCCGGGATTCCGACCATGATGGGGATGATCGAGCCGGGTTTCTTCCGGGTTATTATTCGCTCAACGAGCCGGGCGGCGGGGAAATAAATTCCCGAGGTCGTTCTGCTCATGTCCCTGGTAACCCAGTCCTGCGAATCGAGGTCCCGGCCGATATAGGTATAATTCATTTCTTTGGAAGCCTCTATCATATCGGAGCTCACGAAATAATAAGGCGCATGCCATAAAAGCGAAAGTTCCTTCCCGGTGGCCTCAAAATAATCGTTTTCATTGCGAGCCAGACCTTTTTTGATAAACTCCTTGTCCAGGTGGAACCGGGAATCGGTCATATTGAAATAGATATAGAATAGGGACCCGACCTCATGACCGGATTCGGCAATTTCCCTGACCGCATCTGGGTAGCGGCGGATGACCTCTCCGTTAATGAAAAACGTGGCCCTGATTTTATACTCATTGAGGTGATTGAGAATGGGAGTCAGCCCTTCAATGGAATCAATTGCATTGAATACCAGGGCGACTTCCCGCTGCCTGATTCTGGAACCGTGGGGAAAATTGACCGGATCGATGGGATCATCTTTCATCGGAAAGGGCTCATAGCTGACTTCCTCACCGGCCAATAGCTCCTCTGTTCCGAACTCGACCACATTCCGGACCATTACCATGTTCCGGAATATTCCTACCGGAGAGCGCTCAAGATAGACCCGGAAAGAAGCGGAGGTGATTTTCTTTTCCCGCACGGCAAAATCAGCCGTCTTCTCCCAGTAGGATACCGATGGAACAGTGCTGAAAGCCTGCTCATCGACCTCCGCCAGGATCGTTTCCGAATCCTCTGAAAAACCGAAATCTGCGGGCTGGGAGAGAGCGATTACCCGGGCCTCGTCGGTGCGAAAATTCCAGATTTCCGTGGTAAGCGCCCCGGCGATAATGATTTCTTCCTCGGAGGCCCATAAAACATGGAGAGGGCTTGAGTGCGGGCGCTCCGCTTTACTCACCCAGGTCTTATAATCTTTCAAGACAACCCGGTTCTCCTGGATCAAAGCTATGATTTTCTCATCCGGGCTCAGGGCAAAATCCCGGACATTTTTATCTTCCAGTACCTTGAAAGCCGGTATCGAGTCCTCTTTCGGTATCGGGAGGCGAAAAATCGAGGATTCGATCCGCCCTTTCACGATCCCCTCCGTCAAAATGGTAATGGCGCCGGAAGCCGTCCATAATACTCTTTTTACCCTGGTGTTCCTGGGGAGATACAGGTAGGGAAGAGATTGAGTTTCCCCAATGGAAATAAAATCCTCGCTGTCTAAAATATAAAGGAAGATATTTCTCCCACCCTTGTTCAAAAGGATATTCTTTCCATCAGGAGAAATCCAGAAGCCGTCAAAATTCGGATCGAATTTAAAAGGGATTTTCCCCCCGATCCGTCCAATCTGAAGGTAGCCCGAATAGAGGGCCCTGGTAAAAAGCTCCTGGCTATCCAGCACGTAGATCAGCGACCCGGTAAGATAATAGAGAGACCTTCCCATTCCCCACCTGGCATTGCTTATCTGGCCTTCTCCGATGCGCCTGTATTCCTCGGCAATGAGTCTCCGCTCCCGGAGCTGACCGATAGAAAAATAGTAAAGGTACCTGTCTTTGCTGTAGATGAGGAAATTCGAATCGGGCGACCAGATTACCGGCGGGGATTTTAGAGAGAGCTCTATTCCTTTGGAGATAATTACTTCTTCCGACCGGTTTAGATCAAAGAGGATCAAATCACCAAAAGCCGGGGTGTTTTGTCTCATATACAGTAAATACTTGCCGTTGGGAGCAATCTGGATCGGATTCAGTTTGCCCCTCTCCACCCGGTTGTTTGCGACAAAAGAGGGAAAGGTTTCGATGGGATGAATGGCTTTCAACCCCGAATCGCTCCTGAATACTCCGAAACGGTTTTGAATCTGAAGGAGGCCCTTTTCCTGGAGGAGCATGACTCTTTCCGGGAAAAAAGTTAACTGCTTTACCTCCCGCTTCTTTAAATCCGACAGAAACAGGGTGCTGTAGGAGCCGAACCCGGGGGAGTCCACCGTGGTCCGGAAGAGCAGTAAATCGTTTTCCGAAAGATCAAGATCGGAAAACCAGACCTCTGTGAAAATCGGATAACTTATGCCGATCAAAATTATCAGGAGTACAATGAACCTTCTCAAGGTTTTACCTCTTATTCCCCACTAATTGTAATGTTCGGCAGAGAATGGTACGATTTTCACAAAAATAACCGGCCTTAGCCGCTATTTTACCGGTCCGCTCATTTTAGCAGCTCGAGCAGCATAACCAGGATCTCGGCGGTGAGACCCCAAATCAGGTAATTTCGATAAGGGAGGTAATAGACCGGACGCACCCTCCGCCGGTACCATTTTTCCCCGGGCAGGTAGTGGACCGGAAAATCCGGGGAAAGAGTGTATTCTTCAATCAGATCGGTGGTTTTAAACTTACATTTCAGAAAGTAGCTCAAAGGCACCCGGAATACTTCGGCTACCTCGTTTTCCTGCACTTTAAAACGAAGGTTCCCGTCGAGAAGACAGACAAATGGAGTAATCACCTCGCCCCGTCCTCTTTCAAAATCAGGCATCCGGCCCAAACATTTAACCTGCTGCGGGCCGATTCCCACTTCCTCCTCCAATTCCCGCAGGGCAGCCTGAAAAGGGTCTTCGTCTCCTTCCACCATTCCCCCCGGAAAACCGACCTCTGCCGAGCTCCGTCTAAGCTCGGCGGCCCGAAGCTCGAACAGAATGTCTACTTCGTCCTTTTTCCGGATCAACGGCACAATGACGGCGGCGTGAAACGCTCCCCGCGGTGGATCGGCTTTCAGTCTATTCAATCCTTCCCGTAATTTCTCCAGGATCATAACTTGTGCCGATATTCTGCTCAGGATTTGCTCTTCCGGTCAAGGCCTATTCTTCCACCCTTGACCTCGAAGCCCTGCAATGTTATGTTCTTTCCGTATGAAGGTCCTTCTTACAGGAGCAGCCGGCTTTATCGGTTCTCATGTGGCGGATTCCTACCTGCTCGATATCTGCTCGGCGGAGCTTGAAAAAGTCTTTAAGATTGAAAAGCCGGATATTGTCAACCACCATGCCGCCCGAGACCCCATTCTCGATGCCCGGATAAACTCTCAAGGGCTGCTCAATGTGCTCGAATATAAAGGAGGAGTATGATTCGCGTTCTTGAAAAAGAGATCTTCGGGACAAAATTATGATCTTCTCGAATCCCAATCAGATCGGCATTCTCGCCTGTCCGGGCGCAGAAACTTTTGCTGAAAAGATAATAACCGACCTGGAAGAGATCTCCCTGAAAAACTTCCAGTGCAGGGTGGAGATCCTGGCCGAAAAATACAACCTCCCCAAAGAAGAGATCATCAGGCAGATAAACCTGTCCGTAGATGTACGGCCGACTACCACGGATACAGACCTGCCGGCGGACCAATACCGGCCGGCCAGTTTCAGAATTCCGGCTCATTTTACTCGCTTCGCCAACGGTGAGTTTAAAACGGAGATCTGCACCACGGTGAGAAACTCGGATGTTTATATCATCCAGGATGTGGAGAATCATTATCCCCTTTCCTTCGATAACAAGGATGAAAAGCATGTCCTATCCATAAACGACCATATTCTTTGCCTTCTGGTGACGGTCGATGCCGCTCTGCAGGCCGGAGCCGGAACGGTCACCGTCGTTCTGCCTACCTACCCCTATGCCAGGCAGCACAAAAAAAAGGGCAGAGAAGGACTGACCGCGGCCAGGTTCGGACAAACCCTCGAATATTACGGGGTCACGCGGATCATCACCTTAGATCTTCACTCCAAGGAGATCACCAACTGTTTTAACCGGCTCAGACTGGAAAACCTCCACGCCTCCTACCAGATCCTGAAAGTGCTTTCCACGATTACGGACCTCCATGATCCCGACCTGGTCATGATTTCCCCTGATACGGGCTCAATCGACCGCAATAAGTTTTATTCAACCGCTCTGGGCCAGTCTTTAGGCATGATCTACAAGGAACGGGACTATTCCAGAGCCTCTCACAGTGCCAAACAGAATAACATCATCAGCATCAGACTGCTGGGAGAAGTTAAAGGAAAGACGGTTTTCATGGCCGACGATATACTTGGCACTGGGGCTACCATCCTGAAAGCCATGCAGACCCTGAAAAAGATGGGCGCAGAAAAGATCATCTGTGCGGTGAGCCTTCCCTTCTTCAGCGGGCAGGCGATCGAATACTTCGAGGAGGCCTACCGGGAAAAGCTCTTTTACCGCCTCATAGGAACAAATGCTGTTTTTCATGACCGCAGCCTGCTGGGCAGGGAATGGTATTTATTCGCCGATATCTCGAACCTCTTTGCCAGAAGCATCTACCGCCTCCATTCGAGCCTCAGCGTCAGCTCCCTGATGGATAACCGCAAGATCATCAATGAGATGCTCGGCAGGAAAGAAATCGCCGGAGATTCATAATTCGGCAATATCCTCTATATGGCTGAGTAATTCCTCCAGGTCCGCCATTTGCAGGTCCGCCATATGGGCGATCCGAAAGGTCTTTTCCTTCAAACTACCGTAGCCGTTAGAGATCATAAAATCCCTCTCGCCGAGCAGGTCATTGAGCCCTTTAACCGAAACTCCCCTGGTATTACGGATGCAGGTTACCGTGTTCGAGGCAAACTCCTCCTCCGGAAAGAGGGCAAAATACTTCTTCGCCCAGCCCCGGACTCTCTCGGCCAGGGCGGCATGGCGGGCAAAGCGCTCCTCCGGGCCTTCGGCCAGAATCCGGCCCAGTTGAAAATCCAATGCAAAGATATGGGGGATCGAGGGGGTGAAGGGGTATTGAAACTTTCTCTCTTCGATGTATTTCAAAAGCAGGAGCAGATCGAAATAGTAGCCCCTGTTTTTCACCTCCCCTGCCCTTTCCTTAGCCTTCTGCGAAACGGAAGCCAGGCTCAAGCCGGGAGGAAGACCCAGGGCTTTCTGGCTGGAGGAGACGCAGATATCGATTCCTAATTTATCCACTTCGATCTTGACTCCTCCCAGGGATGAGACCGTGTCCACACACCAGACCACCTCAGGATACTTCTGAAAAACAGGCGCCAACTCATCCAGGTGGTTCATGACCCCGGTAGAGGTCTCATTATGGGTTATGGCGGCCGCGTCATACCTGCCGGTGGAGAGATGCTCTTCCACCATCCTGGGGGTGATCCCGCTGCCCCACTCCACCTCGTGCTTATCGGTGGGAATGCCGTTGCCCAGGGCAATCCGGAACCATCTATCGCCGAAGGCGCCGACGGAAAAAACGATCGCCCTCCTGGCGGTAACACAGCGGATGGCCATTTCCATTAATCCCGTGCCGGAGGAAGCGGAGAGAATCACCGGGTTCCGGGTATACATGAGGCTCTGCAGCTTTTCAGTCGCTCTTTCCTGCAGCGCGCTGTATTCACTGCTCCGGTGTCCGATCATCGGGGTGGAGAGCTTTTTTAGAACTGCTTCATCGACTTCTACGGGACCGGGAATGAACAGCTTTTTGTGTTTCATGAATAAAAGGCTCCTTTCGGATAATCGCGGCCGGTGAAGAGCTTGAATTGCAAGACCGCCTGGTTGAAAAGCATCTCGAGCCCCGGGATGGTCCTGCACCCGGCAGCCGCGGCACGCTTAAGAAACAGGGTCTGAGTCGGCCTATAGACGAGATCGTAGGCAATCTCATGCCCTTTGAACCGGTAATCCGGGAGAGGGTCTTTATTCAAGTCTGGCTCCATGCCCACACTGGTAGTCTGAACAATCAAATCGGAGTAGTTTTTCATCAGGCGATAGCCCTCCCCGTTTATCCCGGCAAAGTCACAGCCGAACTTCCGGGCCAGGATTTCCGCTTTTTCCACGGTCCGATTGAGAATGAGCGTCCTGGCACCGAGCCCGACCAGGGCGTAAACAACGGCCCGGGCCGCGCCCCCTGCACCCACCACCGTTGCTTTCAGGCTGGAAACCGGCTTATTTTTCATACCCTCTTCCAGGGGCTTCAGGAACCCGCCTGCATCGGTGTTGGTGCCGAACCAGCCCTCGTTCCGGCGAAACATGGTATTGCAGGCACCTGTTGCCTCGACCCGCTCATCCCGTTCCGTTAAAAACGGAATTACCGCTTCCTTGAGGGGAATCGTGACCGAAAGCCCCCGGATTCCCAGAAGCCCGGCCATCCGGAAAAAACTTTCCGGCTCATCCACGAGAAAGGGAAGATAGACCGCATCGATGCCCAAAGCCTCGAATCCCCGGTTATGGATCGCCGGCGAAAGGGAATGTCCGATCGGATTGCCGATGACTCCGAAGACCCCGGTCGTTTCAGTGATGCTCTTAAAGCGGTAAAGGTCAAGGAGGGTAGCTGGATCGAGGTGGCCGGGAGCTGCCTGGCGTCCGGGCGGAGAGCAGTAGGTAAGCTCGGAGCCGAGCCTGGCGGCCAGTATCCTGGTCGGAAGCCCAGCCTCGCCCATTCCGATCAGTATTTTCCTCATTCCGCGCAGCTCTGAAAAGACCTCCATCAGCTTTAAAAGCTCCCAGGATGTTTTAGGCATTACCGCCGCTTTCGGAATATCACCGGGCCGGCGCGCGAGCTTTTTGATGCGTCCGGCCAGACCCTCAGGGATACCGGCGAAATCATGAATGGAACGTACGATACTGCCCCCGGCCCGGAGGACCAGCCGCTCCAGCTCCGGCTCGTTCAGATCCTCCTCCAGATCGAGGTAGCGGTAACCCCCGGGAACCGCCTTCTTGAGGAGCCTCAGCCTCTCCGCCTCGCTCCCCTCGAAGCGCCCACCTTCTTTTTTTCGCCTGATGGTGAGGACGACCGGAAGATCCACCAGCCCGGGAAAACGGGCTAAAGAGTGAAGCTCAGCGGATTTCAGGAAATCCGCCCGGAGCTCGAGGCAGTCGACCCGGTCCCCGAAGCTCGTAATATGCTCAAGGTTCTCCAAAAGAGTCTCACCGGTCAGGGCCAGGCAGAGCAGGCTCATGAGAAATCCCCCATAACGCAAACTCGATCCGCTATTATATAAGATAAGCCATACCCTTTTCAATTGCTCTTAAATAGGCTATATTCCCAATCTATGATAGCCACTTTCATCAACTGCGCCACAGTCATTGTCGGGTCCCTTATCGGCCTTCTTTTCCACACGAAGATCAAAGAATCCTTCAAGAGAATTGTCTACATCGGAGCAGGGTTGATATCGCTCGTTCTAGGGATCAAGATGTCCCTGGAGACCGCCAGGATCATCTATCTGGCCCTGGCCCTGATCCTGGGAGGAATACTCGGCGAGTGGTGGGACATCGAGGGCGGCATCCTGAAACTGGGCGATTTCCTGAAAAAGAGATTCGCCCGTCGGGATACGGGAAAAGACTTCGGTTACGGATTCCTCAACGCTTCGGTAATTTTCTGCGTGGGCGCTATGACCCTGGTCGGCGCCTTCAAGGCCGGCGCCGAGAGAGATTACACCCTGATTCTCACCAAATCGGTGATGGATGGCTTTATGGCTATCATGCTGACCGCAGCCCTGGGGATAGGGGTGGCTTTTTCCGCCCTGACCATTTTAGTCTACCAGGGGGGGCTGACCCTGCTGGCGGATTTGATAAAGCCCTGGGTGAATGATTATATTTTGGGCGAGCTGACCAGCGTAGGCGGAGTTTTGGTGCTCATGATCGGCTTCAACCTGCTCGGCTTTTCCAGGCTGAAGACGGCAAATTTTCTTCCCGCCCTGCTCATTATTCTGGGACTGCTCGCCCTGGAGCCCCTGCTTCCCTTTATCCCCAGCGGATAAACCCCGGCAGAAAAGAGTGGACCAGGAACGGATGCTTTGGCAAAACCCTGACCGTGTAACCCTGCCGGCCCGTTTTAAAGCATTTGATTTCGGCGCCGTATTCTATGATTTCGTTCCCGGTCTTTAAAACGGACATTTCCACCCGCTCCGCGTCTTCGATTTCTCCTTTAGAGGCAAGGGGTCCGTAGTAAAGCTCGACTAAGACCTCTTCCGGAACGAGACTGCCCAGCTTTACCAGCGCGGCCGCCTGGATGCTTTCTCCGACCTGGAAGATGGATTCGTCGGGAAATAAGATGCTCTCCACCAGGATTTGAGGCCAGGAAGCGGCTAACTTATTCAGATAGGCAGCCAGCTCCCTGGCCTGGGCGAAATCGTCTTTCCAGAAGCTCTCGTAGTTCTTTAAGGCCGGCAGATAGAAATTATCTGCATATTCCATGAGCATCCTGTGGCTGTTGAACCGCTTGCCGACGTAGCGCATGGAGGCTTTCATCCGTTTTATCCACTCCCGGGGCAGGCCGTCTCTTCCCCGGGTATAAAAGAGGGGAATGATTTCCCGCTCCAAAAGATCGTAAAGGGCCTTTCCCTCCACCTCGTCCTGAAGATCAGGGTCCTGGTACTCCTCACCCCTGCCGATGGCCCAGCCGCATTCCGGCCGGTAGGCTTCATCCCACCAGCCGTCCAGGACGGAGAGATTCAAGACCCCGTTGATGGCCGCCTTCATGCCGCTGGTTCCGCTGGCCTCCAGGGGGCGCCTCGGCGTGTTCAGCCAGAGGTCGCTTCCCGAGACCAGGTAGCGGGCCATGGTCATGTCGTAGTCTTCCAGAAAGACGACCTGGCTGCGTACCCCGGGATCACTGGCGAAATGGACGATCTCTTTTATGATCTCCTTCCCTTCTATATCATGGGGATGGGCTTTGCCGGCAAATATCAACTGAATTGGGCGCTCATTGTCCGAAAGCAGCCTGATCAATCGGTCAGGATCCTTCAAGAGGGCGTTTGCCCTTTTATAGGTGGCAAAACGCCTGGCAAAGCTGATGGTAAGGGCATAGGGAGACAGGGCGCCTTCGGCCGTCTCAATCTCCGCCTCCGTCTTGCCCCGCCTCTGGAGCTGTCTCTTCAGACGGGTCCGGGCAAAGGCTACCAGGCGCTCCCGGCGGCGCTCGTGGGTCCTGAAAAGCTCTTCATCGGAGATCCGCTCGATTCGGTCCCAGATATCCAGATTGGTAGGCTCGTCAAGAAAACGGGGCCCGAAATAGCGATCCAGAAGATCGACCATATTATGGGAAAGCCAGGTCCTGGGATGCACACCGTTGGTGATATGGATAATGGGAATCTCATTCCCGGGAAGCTGGGGCCAGATGTTGTGCCACATGGAGCGCGAAACATTTCCATGCAGCTTGCTGACCCCGTTCGTATAGGCGGATAGCTTCAAGGCTAATATGGTCAGGCAAAAAGGCTCGCGTTCATCATCAGGATTCTCTCTTCCCAGACCTAAAAATTCCTTCCAGGGGAGACCCAGCTCGGAGATAAACGCTTTGAAGTATTTCTCCATCAGCTCGACGGCGAAACGCTCGTTCCCGGCCGAAACCGGCGTATGGGTGGTAAAGATATTGGTCGGCCATACGGCCTGGAGTGCTTCATGAAAGCTCAAATGTTTTTCTCTGACCAGGCATCTTATGCGTTCCAGCCCTAAAAAAGCCGAATGCCCTTCATTCATATGAGTAACCGCCGGATTGAGGCCCAAAGCGCTTAAGGCCCGGATTCCACCCACTCCCAGGAGAATCTCCTGCTTGATTCTCATCTCCCGGTCCCCCCCGTACAGGGTGGCGGTGATGACCCGGTTTTCCGGGGAGTTCTCCTCTATATTCGTGTCCAGAAGGTAGAGGGAAGCACGGCCGACCCGCACTTCCCAGATCTGGGTCAGCACCAGGGAGGCGCCGATATCGACGCTGACCTTCAACGGACTTCCGTCCTGACCCGTGCAGAGCCGGACCGGCATGTTATACCAGTCATTTTCCGGGTAAGATTCGAGCTGGAAGCCGTCCGGGTTAAGGTACTGCTGAAAATATCCCTGTCTGTACAAAAGGCCCATTCCGGCCAGGGGAAGACCGAGATCTGATGAGGTTTTTAAGTGATCTCCGGACAGGACGCCCAGTCCTCCCGAATAGATGGGAAGACCCACATCCAGGCCGTACTCCATCGAAAAATAGACGATCGTATTCTCAAGCAGTCCCTTATACCAGCGCTCGCCGGAGAGATATTTCTGAAACCTGGCGTAGACTGCGTCCATGGCGGCCAGGAAAGAATCGTCGTTTGCCATCTCTTCAAGCTTATTTTGAGAGACCAGCCCCAGGACCCGGGCCGGGTTCTGGCGGGATTTCAGCCAGGCTTCGTAATCAAGGCGTATGTAGAGCAGGACGGCCTCGAAGTCCCAGCTTATCCACAGGTTGTGGGCCAGCTCATCGAGGGGCTTCAGCCTTTCCGGGATATTCGGTTTTACCGTATAAGAAAAGATCTTCATTAACCTATGATTCTACCTCCGGCAGGCAATCCGGACAACCGGCCAGGTCGCATTGAAGCACGATTTTGAAGCAGGTCGTCGCGTCTTAAGCTCGATCATGAAGGTCGTAGATGCCCACGGGGTAGCGAAGGTGCCCACGGGGTAGCGTAGATACCCGCCAGGGTGCGTCTTCGTCCCCGC
>CAZERV010000036.1:16076-27518 GCA_964514815.1 uncultured Spirochaetaceae bacterium
CGAAGGTGCCCACGGGGTAGCGTAGATACCCGCCAGGGTGCGTCTTCGTCCCCGCAGGTGTCTTCATCCCCGCAGGGGGGTAGGGGTACCATTATATGGTAGAAACAATAAAAAGAGTAGTGCTATAATTGACCGGGGAGGAATAATGAGCGTTTTTAAATCTTACGACATCCGCGGAGTTTATCGCAAAGAGTGGGACAGAGATTCGGCTTACAAAATAGGTTTCTTTCTCCCCGCCCTCTTAAATGCCCACAACATACTGGTCGGCCGGGATGCCCGGGAAAGCTCGGAAGAAATTTTTGAGGCCTTGAGCCTCGGGATCAGGGAAGCAGACTGTGATGTGACGGATATCGGGCTCTGCAGCACGCCTTCCCTCTATTTCGCTACTGCTCGTTTCCGGTTTGCGGGCAGCGTCATGATCACCGCCTCCCACAACCCCCCGGAGTATAATGGGCTCAAAATTTCAAGAAAAGATGCCGTTCCGGTCGGTTATGAGACCGGGTTGAATGAGCTGGAAAGAATGGTTTCAGGAAAAATCATTCCCGCCGGGAAGAAAGGCGTTTTCCACACCCTGGATATCAGGAAAGAGTACCTGGCCCATCTTGAGCCTTTCATGCTGGGAACTGATAAAGTCAGGGCGGTGGTGGACTGCTCCGACGGCATGGCCTCCGTTTTTATCCACGACGTAATAAAGCGGCTGAAGGCCGAAGTAACGACGATGTATGACCGGGCGGACGGAAGGTTTCCCCACCACCCGCCCAATCCCCTGGTGGAGGAAAATCTGAACGACCTAAAGAAGCGCACCCTGGCGGAAAAGGCCGATTTAGGCATCTGCTTTGACGGGGATGCGGACCGGGTCATGTTCGTCGATGAAAAAGGCAGGTTCATCTCACCGGACCTCATTACCGCCCTGTTGGGGCTTTATTTCTTTAAAGATACCGGTAAGGGGGAAGTCGTTACCTACGATGTGCGCTCTTCAAGAAGCGTGGTGGATTTTATCAGGCGCCTGGGGGGAACGCCCGTGATCTGTAAGGTCGGGCATTCCCATGCCAAAAAGCTGCTCAGGGAAAGGAAGGGGATCTTCGGAGGAGAGCTGGCCGGCCACTATTACTTCCGGGACAACTATTACTGCGACTCCGGAATGATCGCCGCGCTCATCGTGCTTTCGGTCCTTTCCGGAGAAAAGGTCCCCCTGTCCCAGCTGATAAAGCGGATCAAGAAGTATCATTTTTCCGGGGAGATAAACTTTCACGTCCGGGATAAGGACCGCCTCATTCACAGCATATTATCGGACTACCGGGACGGCAGCCTGACGGATATAGACGGCATCAGGCTCGATTTTCCTGGCTGGTGGTTCAACTTGAGAAAATCGAACACCGAGCCCTACCTGAGGCTGGTGGTAGAGGCGGAAACGAAAAAGGAGCTCAAATCAAGGACCGGGGAGCTGACTGCCAGGATCGAAGCGCTCGATTCCCTCCAGGCTATTTAGGCGGAATAACCAGCTTCCAGCCCGGATAAATGAGATCCGGGTGCTGGATGAGCTTTCGATTTCGCCTCCAGATTTTGGGCCAGAGGAATGGATTTCCGTAAATAAAATCGTACTCGGCGATTCTCCACAGGCAGTCCCGCCTTTCCGGGATCAGCCGCACGACATAGAGGGGATATTCTGCTTTGACGGCCTGGTTCTTGTAGGCCTGGATCAGCCGGCCGGCCTCGTTAAAATACTCTTCGGATAATTCATAATTTCCCTTGTTCCACTCATTAACACCCTGCTTCCAGAGTTCCTTGGCCTGGATCAGGAGATTCTCCTCGCTTGTTTCACCGAGAACGACTGCTTCCCCGTTGCGGAAAAGCTGCTCAGGTAGGGCGCTCTCTTCGCCCTGCGGTAAGAGCCGGGACTGGTTTCCGCTCCCCTCTTCGGGCGACCCAGATTCCTCAGGTAAAAATTCATTCCCCGCCCAGGGCTCAGGCTCAATAACCGTTCCTTCCTCGGTCACCACTGTTAAGGAGGAAGCTTCTTCAATTTCCCCCATCACTTCCATCATCAAGGTCCTGGCCTTCTTCCGTTCCTCGAGCGCTTTGCGGCGGGCAATCTTTACAGCCGCCAGCGCGGCCTCCCTGGCCGCTCCCAGGTACTCTTCACTCTCAAAGAGTTGATATTTTTGATAAGCCTCGATACCCTGCATGTAGAGCTGATTTACCTTCTCAAACTCCCGGGGCGCCCGGGCGTGGGCTTTCAATTCTTCCGCATCTTTTAAATACTCATTTGTATCCCTTTTCAAGATACCGATCCAGCGAAGCTGTTCGCTTAAGTTTTCATAAAGACTCGACATCTTGCCCAGGGTGGCATAAGCTTCCTCTCTCGCGCCGGTAATATCACCGGCTGCATAGAGCTTCTCGGCCTTCTCGATACCGGAAACTGCCTCTTTATATTCGCCAGGTAGGAAAAGTTGGGCCTCGATAGCCTTAAGCTGGGTATCCATGCGCTCCAGCCTGTCCCACAGGTCCTGGGCAGCTTTGGCAACCGAGTTATTGAAGGCCGCATCGGCCTTTTGCCTGGCCTCCAGCAGGTGCTTGCGGGCCGCCTCCGGGTCCGTTTCCTTGACCTCGAGGGCGAGCCTCAGGGCCTCTTCCGCTTCGGCGAGGGTCTGCGGGTCATAGTAAGATGCATCGACTTCCCGGGCCCGCGCTATTGCGTTGGAGGCGGAAAGTATCTCGCTCTCTTCCACCGGCCGGGCTTTCTCAGGCTCTACAACCGGTTTCACTTCCGGTTCCTTCTCCGGGGGAGCTTCCACTACTTTTTCAGGGGCCGGGGCTTCCTCTATCTTCTCCGGCGCGGTGGCGCAGCTCATAAAAAGATAGATAAAAAACGAAATAAGAATGATTTTCAATAATCGGCCTGCCATAATATTCCACTCCTTCTTATATATCTTAAAAGTTTAGCACGCCGGCTGCGGGGTGTCAACAATTTACCGCTATTGGATAAAAAAACAAACTCTGCTAACTTAAATGTATGCAGAAGCGCACCCTGCCTGAGTTGGAAAGCTTAAAAAGAAACCTGGATATTTTCTCAGGAATTAAAGCTCCGGCTCCCAGGCTCCTGGAGCTCGGCCTCTACCCACCGCTGCCGATCGCAGGAGACCTGCTTGTATGGGGATTTCATATCCTGCACAGCGCCCGCGCCGGAGGAGTGGAGAGCCTCTCCTGCCGCCATCTTCCCGGGCTGACGTTAAGCGAATCGCTCAAGATCGCCCTTCATCTGGAAGCCAGGCCGGGGAATTACTCCTGGGTCGAGAAGGAAAAAATGTACCGGCTATTGAAGGAGGACGGCGCAGTTTCGGTAATGACCGAACTCTCCGAATTGATCGAAGGAAGAGCCAATCCCCGTCTTTCCGCCAAAATTGAAAGTTTCTCGCAGCTTCCCCCGTGTCTCAAAAGTTTGGTCAACGAGCAAACGCTCGATCTGAAAACAGCCCTCCGGTCAAGGGACCTGCCGGAAAGAGTTTTTATCCTGTTGAAAGAGAGAGGCCGTAATCTTTCCTTCAGCCGGCGAAAGATCCTCTTCACCTGGCTCTCTGAGCTGGCCCAAAAAAATAAAATGGACCGGGAAGAGGTGACTGAGCTTATTCAAGAAGCCCTGCAGACCGCAGAGCCTCTTGAAATGATAAGACTGCGGCGCTATCCGGTGCTTTCTGCCCTGGAAAGAAAGTTAAACATCATCCGGGAGCAAACCCTGAAAGGATCCGGAATAAAATTAGCTACGCACCCATTTTTTGAAGGAGACTCTTTTAGCGTCAGCTTCACTTTCGAAAGTCGAAAAAATCTGGCTGAAAAAACTCACCGCCTGGCCGATCTGGAAGCGAAATCCGATGATCTCTTCAGACTATTACGATAAGCTTTTTCATAAAATATACCTGGAAGCGGGCCTGGACCGGTCGCCTCTTTTGGAGGGAGCGCTTGAGCGGCTTAAAAACCTGCCTGTTAACATAGTCAGGAGTAAGGAGGATATCCCGGAAGAGGACCTTAACCGGCACAGTCTCTTCATCTGCGGGCCTAAAGGGGAGACTGTTACCCGCTGCCCGGGATCCAAAGGGCATCTCTGCTGCAATTATCTGACCGTCGACCTTTATCTAGGCTGCCCCCTGGGCTGTGCTTACTGCATCATGAAAAGCTATCTGAACTTTTCTCCCGTTACGGTATATCTCGACCCGGAGCCGGCCATCTCAAGGATAGCCGAAATCGCCCGCCGGAACCCCGACAGGGAGGTCCGGGTCGGAACCGGTGAGTTGGGAGATTCCCTCCTCCTGGACCCTCTTTTCGAGCTTTCCCGGATCTTTATCCGCTCCCTGGCCCATTATCCCAACCTCTACCTGGAGTTCAAAACCAAGACCCACTTAGTGGACCATCTTCTCGACCTGGAAAACAAGGGGAATACGATTATCGGTTTCTCCCTCAATCCTCAACCGGTCATCAGCGCTTATGAAGGAATAACAAGCTCTTTGGGGCGGCGCCTGGAAGCCGCCCGGAAAGCGGCGGAAAGCGGTTATCATATTTCCCTTCACTTTGACCCCATAATCCTGGTAGACGACTGGGAAGAGCTCTACACCGGTCTCGTGGAGAAGCTGGCCGGGATTCCGGAGGAACGAATTGCCTGGATCAGCCTGGGAACCATCCGCTATACCCCCGCGCTCAAAGAAAAGCTGGGCCGGCAGGATTTCCTTCTGGAAGAGTTTGTTCCCTGCCGGGATGGAAAGTACCGCTACCTGCAAAAGATCAGAAGCGAAATTTACAGAAAGATCGCCCGGAAGCTGGCGGCCTTATTTTCAGCCCGGATCTACCTCTGTATGGAGAGCAGTGAGGTCTGGAAAAATGTTTTTGGGAAAAACCCTGCGGAAATTTCGGGCGTACGTGATATATTTAAAGAAGTCAGAAATGGAGGTTCGGAACATGAAAAATCATAAGTCTGCCGTCTTAGCGCTGCTCATGCTTATTCTCTGCCTGATTCCGCTTTTTTCCGAAGAAAAAATCGGGGAAATAGTTTACCTGGAAGATGAGGTGGAGGTAGTCCGCAATGGAGAGACCATAGACCCCGGGGATGTCCAGATCGGAATGGAGATTGAAAATTTCGATTTCCTGAGCACTTCCTCTTCCGGGTATGCGGAAATTGAAATCGTTTCCCGGAGAGCCCCAGCCTTTACCGTTAAAGTCTCCCCGGATACGACCTTCTTTTTTGAAATCAATAATATAAACGGAAAGGAAAAAACCTCTTTAGGCATGATAACCGGCTCTCTGTCCTTGAGGGTCAAAAAGATAACCGGGGCGCGGGAGCTTGAAGTCCGAACCGAATCGGCTACCATGGGCGTGAGGGGCACTTCTTTTGAAGTAACCACGGCCCCGGGCGGCGAAGTGCTCATTACCTGTGATGAGGGAAGAGTTTCCTGCACGGACGAGGAAGGAAAAGAGCTCACGGCGGAACCGGGCAGAGCGGTGGAAAAACGCCCGGGAGAGCTCTTTCAGGAAGTTCCGGTGGCGGTATCCGACTTGAAAAGCTTTCGCCGAAACTGGTACGCCGAACGGTTCGGAGTGTTCAGAGCCAATGCCCTTAAAGCAATCAGAAGGTATGCGGAGCGCTATGCAAGGCTGAAAAATGAGTTCCGGGCGGCCTACCAGGGTCTGATGGGAGAGCGTGAGGTCCTGGATAAATGGTTTCAGGAAGACCGCCGCGGGAAAGTAGGCGCAAAGATTGAGATGATGAGAGAGAAAAAACGCCTCATCGGCCATCTCTTTAAGATAAGGAGGGTTCTCTTTATCTTCGAGCGGGTTTATTTCAGGCTCGCCGAGCTTAACGCCTACCATAATCAGGGTTACGGCAAGGGAACGATCAGGCCGGGACTCACCACGGATGCTTTCTTCGCGGCTTTTAACCGGGAAAAAAGGGAGTTGGGCAAGCAGATGGCCAGGGTCCGCTACATAGTTAAACTGTACGCCGGGAGGAACCAGGGCTCTTTCCCCACCGGCGGCTTCGGCGCCCAGCAGGCACCTTTCGGCCCGGAAGATGAGGGAAAGGATTTTTTCGGCGATGATACGGGCTTCTCTTTTTAAAAAAGAGTGACTTCCCCGCCTTCAAGATCTTTTCGATGGCGGATTTTCTCGAGGTAGCGCTTTTCTTGAGACTCGATGGGCTGCACATAGGTCTTGGCGATTCGTTTTAAGCGGATTTTTGCCGTGTCAGTGAAAAAGAAGACTTTGCGGGCCTCGGTGCCGCCCACATCCCGGGCAACCACCGGGATCTTCTCCGCCTTCAAGTACTCGAAGGCAAACTCGATATTGTTTTCCGGGACTTTCGAGGTAAAGCCTTCGGTCCGCTGAAGAACGCTTCCCCCGCCGAAGACCTTGGCCTTAAAATGACTCCTGTCTCCTCCTAATTTGAGCAGGTCATTGATCAGGAGCTCCATGGCGAACATTCCGTACTTGCCGCTCTTGGAAAGAAAAAAGTTATCCTTATTGACGGTGTTGGGAAGCATAAAATGGTTCATGCCGCTGATCCTTTTAACCGGATCGAACATGGCCACGGCGATGCACGAGCCGAGCACGGTGGCGATAATCCTGCTCTCCCTGGTGGCGTGATACTCCCCCGGGAAGATGGTGACCATTTCCATATTGAATTTGGCATCAAACTTTATATGCATCGAATGCCTCTTCAGCCTTAAATCTTCTATTTCAAGAATTTGGAAATCACGGCCAGAAGCTGCTCAGGCTTGAAGGGCTTGACCAGCCAGCCGGAGGCCCCGGCGGCCTTTCCCTCCATTTTTTTACTGTCCTGGGATTCCGTGGTCAGGACCAGAATCGGCACGAATTTAAAATCCGTTTTTTTGACCTCTTTAATGAAGCTGATGCCGTCCATTTTGGGCATATTGATATCGGTAATGATCATTCCCAGCTCTTCCTTTTTTTCTCCGAGTCCTTGCAGGATTTCCAACGCCGCCACTCCTTCTTCCGCCTGTAAGACGCCGAAATCCGCATCGCTCAGAGTAAATTCCACCGATGCCCTCAGCGTTGAAGAATCATCAACAATCAGTACCTTCTTCTTCATGGTCGCCCCCTTTGCAAACGGTCTCTGTACTTAGAATAAGGTCAATTCGCCCGGATCGCTTCCCTCTTCAACCGCAATACCGCCGATATCGCCGGCGGTCTTCTTGTGGGTGAAGATGGTAAATCGCTCGATGATCTCTTTCATTTTATTGTTTTTAATAATATCCCATTCTTCAAGACCGGAGGCCTCAAGCGCCCCGGCTTTTCTTTTCCGGGCTTCCAGCTTTACAAGCTCAAGCTCTTTTTTTAATACGTTTATAACCTCGATGAGCTCGCCGAGCCGCTCCATATCCTTTTCCGAGCGGTCCAGCAGCTCAAAAAAGTGTTCGTTATAAACCGAGAATGATCTTAGAGTGTCGGCCAGGGTATTTTTTGAAAATACCAGCCGGTCGTAACTTTCCTGAATCTTCAGGCTCATTTCTTCCACTGAGCCGACTTCTGATTTTACTTCGAAGGCATATTTCCCAATAACACGGTCGGTCCGGGTCAGAGAATCTCTTATCGTCCTGATCGCTTCTTTAATATCTTTCTCAATCCTGTTAGTCAGGTCCGTCATCTCTTTAACCGTATCCTGGCGGTCTTGTAAGGCTTCCTGCTTTGCGATCTCTATCTTGGAAGCGACTTCAATGCTGTAAAAACGATCTACGATCTCAAAAAAATTGTTGAAGCTTTCAGCCAGCAAATTCAAGCCACTGATAATCAACTGCCCTTCCGAATTGACTTTCTTCTTTTCCTCCATTGATTCCCTGATACCGGCCAGCAGCTCCTCCAAAACGCCCACGGACCCCTCAAACATCTGATTCAGCGCGCCTCCTTCCAGTCCTTCCGCTTCTTCTTCGGTGAAAAAGCTTAAAAAAGCGCCGCGCTCCTCTTCGACCCGCTTTAAAATATCCTGGAGGGCCGAAAGGTCCTTTTTGAAAATTGAAAGGCTGTTTTCGATTTTTCCTTTCACATCGTCGAGGAGACTGCTGCAGAGCTCGGAGATTTTCTCGAGCATGGTGATCTCATCCAGAAAATTCTCTCCCGATTCCTCACCGAACTCCTGTTTAGCTTCCTCCAATGACAGGAGAACGTGCTGAATGGACTGCTTGATGATATCCTGGAGCTGGACCTCTTCCATGATTCTGAAGAGGGGTTTCTTAACCTCCCTGGCCTCTTCTATAATGCCTAAGAGAATTTCCGCCAGTTTTTTGACCCCTTCGTTATAGGTTTCAAAGCTCTCATTAAGCTTTGTCTTGAAATCGCCGTAGAATTTCTGCTGAAAGCCCTGAATATTCTTGATGGTTTCCCGGAATCTGACCAGAACATCTATCACCTCTTCACCCCGCGAGGTCAGCTCATCCGTGAAGCCGACGGTGTGGGTAGAGAGTTTCTTGAGCTCTTCGGTGATATAGGAAAAAGCCAGCCCGGCCCGGCCTGCCTTCAAGGCCGCAGTCATGGCATTGAGTGAAATGAGCTCCATCTCGATCGAATCTTCCCGGATATTCTCTATCGTCTCCTCCAGGAAAGAAAGTTTTTGAATGCCCTGGTTGATGGAATCAAATAACAGATCGTCCCGTTCCTTCATATTGATGAAGAAATGGGAGGCCTCGGCAATCGACGATTTGGCCTCCGTGATGATATCCGCGACCAGTCCGTAGCCCTCGGTATGCTCCTTGGACTCCCTATCATTGACAAAGTAGGCGACAAGCTGGCTTGACTCATTAAAACCGATCTCAAGCTCCTTAAAAAGCTCGGGCAGGCGGCCGGCCAGGTTTAAATAAATTTCTTCGGTCTTTGAAATGAGATTCTCTAAACCTTCACTCAGGTGATCACGGAGAGAATTGGCCATACACTCCTACAATAAATATTCGCTTCATGTAATGGCTTTCTCGGTCTCTAGATCGAAGAAGTGTATTTTTCCCATTGTCGGTTTGAAGCTAATCTCATCATCAACGTGGTATTCACGGTCTGGGGGCACTCGGACAACCAGTTGATGATGCTGGGTGCTTATGTAGAGAAGAATCTCCGCACCCAGGGGCTCTACCACTATAACCCGGACTTTCAGGCTGTTTTCCTCATCCTTTTTTACGGTATGAACCAGGTCTTCCGGTCTTATTCCGAATAAAACTTCTCTTCCTACGTAAGATGAGAGTTTCTCACCCTGCCCGGCATCCAGGGTAATCCGGAAATCTCCTTCATCGACAATGACTTTGGACCCTTCCCTTTTTAGGGCGGCTTTCATGATGTTCATGGGAGGAGAGCCGATGAAGCCGGCAACGAAGCGGTTGACCGGTTCATTGTAGAGACCCAAAGGAGTTCCGATCTGCTGGATAAACCCATCTTTCAAGACCACTATTCTGTCACCCATGGTCATGGCCTCAACCTGGTCGTGAGTAACATAGATCATCGTCGCCTGCAGGCGATTGTGGAGCGAGGAAATCTCTGCCCTCATCTGGACTCTCAACTTGGCATCGAGGTTTGACAGGGGCTCGTCAAACAGGAAGACCTTCGGTTTACGAACGATCGCCCTGCCTACAGCTACTCGCTGGCGCTGACCGCCGGACAGCGCTTTCGGCTTGCGAGCCAGGAGCTCTTCAATGTCGAGAATCTGGGCCGCTGAATGGACCCTGTCATTGATCTCCTTTTTAG
Organism: uncultured Spirochaetaceae bacterium; assembly: GCA_964514815.1. Lineage (GTDB taxonomy): Bacteria > Spirochaetota > Spirochaetia > SZUA-6 > DRHE01 > CAZERV01. The sequence continues at coordinate 25,800 of CAZERV010000036.1, forward strand.
GAAACTTTCTTATTTTAAGTCCGAAAGCCATATTCTCATAGACCGTCATGTGCGGGTAGAGGGCATAGTTTTGAAAAACCATGGCGATGTCTCGATCCTTGGGCGCCACATCATTCATCATCTTCCCGTCAATATACAACTCGCCGGTGGTAATTTCCTCAAGACCGGCAATCATCCTCAGAGTGGTGGATTTTCCGCACCCGGAAGGTCCCACCAAAACCAGGAACTCCCTGTCATTAACCGTAATATTAACATTGTCGACGGCCCTTATATTGCCGTCATAGACCTTGCTCATATTCTTAAGTTCCACTTGAGCCATTTTAAAGCCTCCTGAAAAATTTATTTTATAAAATTAGTGTAACCTATTATGTCCCTTCTTGTCAATGCTTTTTCTAGTTAAGAAAATTCTCCGACCTGAAGTGTATAATCTTATTCTCCAGGCTCTCCTGCTCGCCTTCTTTAACGGTGGAATCAAGAAGCCAGGGGATGATGACTTCTCTTTTCAAGACTTCCCAGTCCGCCGGCAGGGCTTTGGGAAAGACCAAAAAATCGGAATCCGGTATCCTGCCGATCAGCCAGGGATAGTTTTGGGGAAACTCACGCTCATTAATCGCCATCAGGCTGGAAAAGCCCCCGGCGATACCGAAACTCTTCAGGCGCTTCCTGTGGTTGATCTCCAGTAATTTTTGCTGCGTTTCCTCCCTGAAAAACCATTCCAGAAAATTTCTGGCCCCTCTTTTGTTTTTCGCTCCCCTGGGAATGCCGAAATAGAGAATTTCCTCATTCACGTTAATCCGGCTGTTATTGGCCGGCCAACGGAAATCGGCCTCTTTCTCCTGTTCCTCCAGTAGCTGAAACAGCTCTTGCGACTCGAGGTGATAAAAAAGGATCCTGTTGCTGTCCAGCAGCCTGGGAAGCGGCTCATACATATATTTCTCTTCGAATTCTTTCGCCTGTTCATAACCGCCGTTGCTTTCCCGGATCCAGTTTTTGAAATAATTTATCGTTTCATCCAGAGCCGCGGAATTCCAGACCAGCTCCTGATCATCATTCTCCCTGAAATCAACCCCTTCCAGAAGGGCGCCGTCGTAGAGAAAGCTCCTATCCCAGAGAGGAGAAAAGCCCATCCTCCTGAACTGTGACTTAACCGTCTGATTGAAACCCTCTCCCTGTTCCTTAATATACCCCAGGGTAAGAAATAGATTCGGAACCGTCCCGGAGAGATTTTCGGGACGAAAGACTAAAGCCGGAATACTAAAAGAAACAGGAAGCAGGACCTGTTTCTTTTCATGCACTCCCGAAGCCAGGAGGTCCCTGTAAAAAGCTTCCTGCTGCAAACCCTCTTTTCCCTTCTTTTCTTTAAACAGGTCTTCGAGGGATTCGAAATGTACGACAGCGGCTTTTCCCGTCAGCCACTCACTTAAAACCAGATCGGGACCTGTATTTTTCTCATAAATCGAGCGGGCCGGGAAAGATTTATAAACCAGCTCAATTTTAAAATCATCGCTCAGGGAATTAAAATACTCAATGTAAGCCGCGATTTCCGCCCGATTCGTATAGAGGGTAACCAGTCCTGAGCTAAATAAACTGCAACCGCTCAAAAGTATGGCAATTAGGTTGAAAATCGCCGCCAGGGGGGCGAATGAAGCGAGGAACCTTTTCATTAAGGTAAGACTCTATTGCCGGAACAGACGCTTGTCAACACCACAAGGGGATCCG
>CAZERV010000037.1:0-19861 GCA_964514815.1 uncultured Spirochaetaceae bacterium
GCACATTCGAAGACAGCAAAATTGCAGTATTAATAGCCTCTTTTTTACATGATATAGGTATGACGATTGGAAGAGAAAACCATGAACAGGTGGGGGTAATACTTGCCATTCCAATCATAGAAAGAATTTTGAATAGTCTATACAAGGATGTTCTTGAAAAAAGAGTCGTTTTGCGTTCGCTCATTACTGAAGGCATTATCGGTCACATGGGAACCCAAAAGATACATTCTTCTGAGGCTGGAATAATACTAATTGCTGACGGATGTGATATGGAACAGGGAAGAGCCCGGATACCCATGATGCTCAATACGGAATCAAAGGTCGGGGATATTCACAAATATTCTTCCTCAGCAGTAGAAAACGTAAAGATAGAAAAAGGAAAGAAAAGACCAATAAAAATAACCGTAAGCATGAAAGAGTCGGTCGGATTTTTCCAGGTCGAAGAAGTGCTCTTCAAGAAAATAAGCTCAAGTCCTATTAAAACCTATATTGAATTGTACGCGGGTGTTACGGGGCAAAAGATGAAATGCTATTTATGAGATCAATATATAGATAGAAAATATTACCTTGTTATAACCGCGGCCGTGATGAACTTCATCGTCTAAGTAATTCACCAGTAATGAGGTAAGCGATATTTCCGATAAATCCGGAGGTGGTGATTGATGAGACTAAGGGACAAGGTCGTAGTTATTACCGGATCTACCCGGGGAATAGGAAGGGCTGTTGCAGAAGCGTGTGCGCGGGAGGGCGCCAAAATCGTAATCTGCTCCCGCCGAAAGTTTGAAGTCGACAAAGCTTGTGAAACTCTCAGACGGCAGGGATCACAGGTAACCGGTCTTCAGGTTGATGTTTCCAGAGAGGACGATCTCAAGAAATTGATGCAACACGCCATTGAAACATGGAAAAGGATAGACGTTTGGATAAACAACGCCGGAGTCTCAGGCGGTTATCGATTCTTGTATGATCTATCTTCAGATGAAATAGCTGACATAATCGATATAAACATCAAAGGAACTCTATTAGCCTGTAAGCTCATAATTCCCTATTTTATAAAGAACAAAGGCGGGATACTGATTAACATGAGCGGCAAAGGCGGACGCTGCGAAACTGCCCCTTTCTTGACTACCTACGCGGCAACGAAGGCTGCTGTTACCAGTTTTACTAAAAGCCTGGCCAGTGAGAACAAGAATTATCCGATTTCCATACATGCTGTCATACCTGGAATGGTGGCAACGGACTTTTATAAGGATCTCAAAACCAGTCCGGATTTGACCCAAGAGATCCGGAACCTCCCCCATATACTGAAAGCATTTGGAGTGCCGGCGGATGCTGTCGGGAAAGCTATTGCACAGATTGCTTGCCAGGTACCCGGGAAGGCGACAGGCAGACAATATTCCCTCTTGAGTGGGGGTAGACTATTACGGGCTATCGGCCTGGTAATCTGGTACCGGATAACCGGCAGGATGAAATAATAGGATTACTATTTTTTTTCCATCCACCATTCACGAAACTCAGTACAAACACCATGTGAGTTTAATCGAATCAGCCAGATGTTACTATAGTCTGTGGAAGATTTCAGATACTCAGTCAGACCCTGAACAACTCCGAGATTTCCATCTATAGTCAAAATTTCGTAAGAGAACCGGGTTGTATTCGGTTCGTCTTTACAGCCGATCCACCCATCAATGATTGCTTCCCGGCCCCTCCAGGGTTCATCGAAAGGACCCGTGAAATAAGATGCGTCTTCGGTAAATAATTTACCAATGTCCTTTGAATCGTTTGTGTTCCAGGCCCTGATGTATCCATCGATCCATTCTATTAAGTCTTGTCTTTTCATGGCTTTATTTCTCCTTGGCTAACACCAGGTTGATAAAGGAAAGCCGGCCTTTTAGCGTGTTGGGAGTATGTTTTTTGCTTAGATTTGCTTTTATTATTTCATCAGATAGCCTTGATTTCGCAGCCTGATCAAGCAAATCCTTTTGACGCTCTCGCATGAATTGTAGTAAAAAATACCAATTTCCCATTTAAGACTTCCTTATAACTAGTATTATCCTTTTAGATGGTTAGATAATGCAATGTTTTTTCTAACTTGTCAATAGATTTTTGCTGGTTATATAAAAAAATAATTCCTGTATTTTATACGATAAATGACTCATACTCTCATGAGTCAAGTGAAGTTGATTTTGATCGACCATCTACTACCAATTTATTTGAGAAAACCTTTCATCTGTCCCCAAAAGCCGAGAACCGTTTCTTCTTGATAATTTCGGCAATCATAGATGGGATTTACCGGATCGTTTTATGGTAAATATAAGCTTGAAAGAGATCAAAAAAACAGGCTGAATAAAATTAAAATGCATTATAATATTCGGGTTATAAGCGGATTCGTTTATCAATTTTTTCAATTCTTTACCGGGATATGAAAAAACTGTCGCTCCTCTTAATATTTTCTTTTCTTCTTTTTAATGGAACCCGGTGCCGGGCGGAAGACGCAGCTTTCGAAAGAAGCATCGTCATCCTCTTTGACCTGTCTTACAGCATGGGACTCGAGAGCCCGGATACCGGACTCAGCCGGCTTGAAAGCGCAAGAAGAGCTCTGGAAGAACTGCTTACCGTCAGAAATCCGGGGGAAGAATGGGCCCTCATTGCTTTTAACGATATTAGCTCCATAAAGATTCTTCATCCCTTTACTGCGGAAGCTGAAGACTTGATTCATTCCTTAAGGAATATGGAGCTCCGGGGACTCTCGCCGCTTTCAGAAGCCCTGGATCTTTCCAGGCAGTATCTTTTAGCCGAAGGAAAGGGGGAGCGGAAACTCATTCTTCTTGTTTCCGATTGCATTGCCACCGGAGAAACCCTCTTTGAAATCTCCGATCCGGATATTCTTATCCATGAAGGGATCGTTCTCTATATTTTAGGATTTCCCCATCAAGAAAATAAAGAACTGGATCCTTTGTTCAAATCATGGGCTCAAAGAACCGGGGGAGATTCTTTCACCATAGACCAGGTACAGGACCTGAGGGATCAATTAGACACTAAAACTTTTCTGGAACAAGAGGCATTGATTCGGACAGCTCTCCAAAATCCGGCTGCTGAAGACAGGCCGGTAGCTCAAAACCAGGAAGTTGTCTTCAGATTTTCGCCCCTGGGGTACATAATCATTTTTTTCCTGCCTTTATCGATCATCCTGTTAATCTCAAAATCCACTCTCAGTTGGTTTACCGAAAAGACAAGGATAAAACTGGCCGAGAAAATCACCTATCTGCTCACACTGTACGTTCGTCTGCCGGCCGGAGGCTATGTGAGCCGCAGCTTTAAGAGTTTTCCCGTGACTGTCGGCTCTACGCGCAAAGTTGACCTCTTTCTGCCTGCCAGGTATATTCAACCGGAAGCAAGCCATTCTCAATTCATAATCGAACGCTTGAGAGCTAATGCTTTATTCAAATCCAAATCGAATCTGATAGTTAACGGGGTAGCAAGGAAAGAGAAACAGCTAAAACCCGGCGATATAATTATCTGGGGGAGGTACCGGATCATCTATAAGGGAATAACCAGGCAAAAAGTGGCTGCCCCGGAAAATCGAAGACCGGTTTTAATATTTCAAATACCCTTTTTCATTCTGCTTATAGCGTTCCTTTTTATTCTAAGCAGACCCTTTATCTATGCTTTGAACCATGGACAGAGTACAGTCCTGCCGGAAGCCGGCCCGGCATTTGAAAAACGGGAAATCGGACCTTTTGTTAAACCTGATATAGTGGGGCCTGAAGAGAAACCGGCATTTTTTAAGGCGGATATTCTTTTCATCCATGCGCACCCGGACGATGAAAGCCTGGATTTCGGTGGATTGATGGCAAAACAAGCGAGAATGGGCAGGAAAATTGTCACCGTTCTTTTCACAGACGGGGAATCCGGCCGGGATCAGTTCCCTATGAGAATGACAGGACAGAATTACCCGGCTCACGATCTCAATGGCAGCGAGCTCGCAAAAATCCGTATCGAGGAAACAAAGAAGGCCCTGGGAATTCTCGGCTCCAAGACTTATATCAGGTTGGGATTAAAGAATCACCCTTATAATTCTATTCATGATGTCTTGTCAAGGAAGGAGGTCTTAAAAGACTGGGAAGGTGAAGAGAAAGTGATCGAAAAGCTGGTTGAATTATTGAAGGGATTCAAACCGGATGTGGTCATCTCCCCTGATCTCCATTCCGAAGCATTTGAACATTTTGAACATGAAGCGGTAGGACATATTACCAGGAAGGCCCTGGCTGTTTTACAAGAAAGAGGAGAGGATTTCATAAAAGGATACCTGGTCTCAATCGATCCGCTTCAGAAAGATAAATATGAAAATGTAACCGGCGTCAAAGTCATGAGTAGAGATCCTGCGACAAGCCTGACTTTCAGGGCTATCCAGGTTAAAGCCCTGAAAGAGCATATTACGCAAAGGGATGCTTCTTTAATTGGAGTAGAGGTTCTGCCCAATTTTGCCGAGGAGTATTATCAAACAGTCAGATGGGATTTCGACTTTCCGGTTGAACAATTCTTCGGCAAATAGATAAATAATGCGCCTAATACGAAAGCTGTCTGACTTGACCAATAGGAAGAGCTTTCCTATCTTCGTTGTTATGTTGGAACCTGCTCAGCGCCTGAAAATTGCAGCAGTGCTTTTCATACTCCTGTCAGGATGCGCCGGCCTGGAAGAGGCAAGAAAAGAAATGCCTGATGGGCGTCTTCATCCCCGCAGGGGGGCAGGGGGACCGGCGGTCTCAGCCGCGCCCCTGACCAGGCCTGCAGAAGAACATAGAATAGTCGATTACGAGATCGCCTCCTGGTATCAGTTCAAAAAAGCGGCCTGTTCGCTTACTTTTGACGACGGCACTCTTGACCAGTTTCTGCTTGCCTACCCCGAGCTTGAAAAGAGAAACATCAAAGCTACTTTCTTTCTCATTACCGGTCAAAGCGCAGAAGGCTACTGGAATGATAACCCGGTAAGCCGGAAAGTATTTTCCTGGGACCAGGCTAGAGAAATTGCCCTTTCAGGACATGAAATCGGAAGTCACAGCAAAAGCCACCCGGATTTCCTGCTGGAAAAGGATAGCTTCGAAGAGGAGCTCCGGGATTCGAGAGACAAAATAGAAAAGGAGATACCCTGGCAAAAGGGTCTCACCTTCTGCTGGCCCTATTGGCGGAACGACAAGGAGAGCCGGGCCGCTGCCGGAAAATATTATCTGGGCGCCCGCGCTGGGGTAGGAATCCCAAGCAATTATCCGGAAAGGAATGGAGGAATCCCCCGGGCGACTCCCGACGATTTTTTTCGGATCAACGCCATCGGCGCCCGTAACTCCGACCCTAATGCATCTTTGCGGAAGCTCTGCGACCGGGTTTTTTCCAGCGGCGGCTGGTTCGTTCCTGCTTTTCACGGAATTGATGACGGTAAAATAGAAAGAGATGCCTTAGGGTGGGAAGCCCTGCCGATCCGGCGCTTTAGAGTAATTCTGGACTATCTCCGGGGGAAGGGTTTTTGGCTGGCTCCATTTGGTACCGTAATTCGCTATATAAAGGAAAGAGATGCGGCAAAACTCTCTCTAAAAAACCGGGAAAACCGTTCGAACCGCTCCCTGACTCTCAAGCTGGAAGATGGGCTGGATGACAGCCTCTTTAACCAGGCTTTGAGCCTGAGAGTCAAATTGTCAATGGTAGGGAAGCGATTCAGAGGATTACAAAACGGCCGAATGTTCGAAATTGAGGTCGATGAAAACGGGTATCTCATCTTTGAAGCCCTTCCGGACGGAAGTAATATTACTATTACGAGATTATAATCCGGGTCCGGAAAATCCAGTCTAAAAAAGTTTTTCTTTTAGAAACCTGAGATAACGATTGGATATGAATGTAAGCGGTTTTGCTGCCAGGCCGAAATTTTCAGAAAGATACAGAAGCACCGGGTTTAATTCCCATATCTGCGCGGCCTGGTGCTGGGCTGCTAGCTTGTAAAAATAGATGCCGTTTTTCGTAAGTCTCTCTCTACCCTTGCCTGCTAAAGGCCAGAATTCGGGATCGATGTAATCCGGAAAAACTCCTGTGACAAAGAGGCAGATGTCGGCTATTCTTTTATAGTATTGAAAACGCCGCTCTTCGCTGATCGTTTGGCATAATCTGATAAGGCTGTCGATGTCAAAGTCACTTGATCTGAATCTTCTATAAATGCCCTTTCTGATTCGAATCGAGAAGGAGAAACTCTTGATCTTCACAAAGGACACAAGCAGGTCGATGAGATAGCTGCGCATTTTCTTATCGTTCAATAAATTCACTATCTTTTTGCTGTCAAATACCATCATCCGGTACCGGCCTTCACGTTCGATTGTATGGGACTGATGCTCCAGATCGTGTTTCATCCTGCCTAAAAGGATTGTAAAAAACAATCGTGGAGAAATCTCCAGGAGTGATTCCGGCTCGCCTGTCAAAGACTCGAATAATTTATAATTGGAAAGCATTCCATCCAGAATATCCTCATCCTCCTTAAGGACCCCGACCATGCGCGCCTTATCCTTACAGTCAGGTATGAGGGTCTGGATAAGAAACAGGAGATCTTGTTCACTGAACAATCCGGAAGATTCATTCATACATCAATGATTCCACAAAAACGTACAATATTTCAAGTATTATTTGAAAATCATATTCCATGGATAACCAGGTTAAATCCTGATATATTGGATCTATATGGAAACAGTTTAATGGACTATCCAAAGCTGCGTATGATTGAAGCTTTTCCCGTTCAGAATAATCTCATCTGTCTTAGAGATACTGAGAGTTACTCCGATAAAATGCTCCTGGTTCCTCATAATATCTTTTTTATTTGTACGCTTTTCGACGGCAAACACTCGATTATAGACATACAGGAAGAATATACCAGGAGATACGGCGACCTGCTATTCGGAAGCAAGGTGCGGGAAATAATCGAACAATTGGATAACTGCCTGTTTCTGGAAAGTGAGCGCTTTAAAGAGGCCAGGAAAAGAGCAATAGCGGAATTTAAAATGTCTAAGGTACGTTCAGCCACACATGCCGGATCGGCATACGAAAGTGAACGGGAAACACTTTTGAAACAGCTTGAAAGCTTTTTTTCACTACCGGATGGTCCGGGCATTCCCGGGTCGGAAACACTATCCGGGCGTTTGAAGGGTCTTATCGCACCTCATATTGACCTGAGATTTGGAGGGCCCTGTTTTGCCTGGAGTTATGCGGAAGCGGCCAGGGAATCCTCCGCTCATACCTTCGTAATTCTAGGTATTTCCCACACCGATACCCAAAAGAGATTTGTCCTTACGGCTAAGGATTTTGAGACTCCCCTGGGCAGGATAGAAACAGACAAAGATTTTATCGAGAGTCTTGCCTCAAAATGCTCCGGCGATTTTTTCACGGATGAGTTTGTACACCGCAGTGAGCATTCCATCGAATTTCAATTATTGTTTTTGCAATATCTTTTTACAGATCATAGAGATATAAAGATCGTCCCCATACTCTGTTCTTCGCTTCGGCCCATAATGGATGCAGAGGCTTCACCGATAAAAAACCCGGAGGTAGGAGACTTTATCGAAGCCCTGAAGGCTGTAATAGAGGAGCTGAACGGTGACGTCTGCTGTATTGCCGGGGTGGATCTCAGCCACGTGGGACAGCGCTTCGGTCAGATGATAAACATCTCGCCTTCGTTCATCAGTGAGATAGAAAAGGAAGATCGAAGAATGCTTGAATATGTTCTCGATCTAGATGCTGAGGGATTTTTCCAATTCATCCGGAATGAACAAGACAGGAGGAATGTATGCGGAGTGCCTGCAATTTATGCTTTGCTGAACGTTGTCGAGGCGAACAGCTCCAAGCTTTTAAAATATGATCGTGCCGTGGACTACAACACACAGTCCCTGGTTACCTTTGCCGGCGCTGCCCTCTATGCCGACAACTCCTGAAAATCTTGTTTTAACTTCAGCGCCTGGCTAGAAAATTATCTTGACTGAATCAAATTTAAAAAACAGGGGAGAGCCGACCTAACCCCTGTTGATTAAAATCTATCTATAGTCTGTGGTTACCAGCGGTTGTTTCGATTACCGCTCTTTCCCCCACCACGGGAGCGATCCTCCCGTGGTCTACTCATATTCACAGTCAAGGTCCGCCCCTGGTGCTCAGTGCCGTTGAGAGCTTCGATGGCTTTTTCGGCTTCCTGCTGAGTACTCATCTCAACGAAGCCAAAACCGCGTGAATTGTCCGTGAATTTGTCCGTGATTACTTTGGCAGACTCCACTGCCCCGTGGGCCGTAAACATCTCCTGCAACTGCTCATCCGTGACAGAATATGGCAGGCCGCCAACGTAGAGTTTCTTATTCATGTTCTCCTCCTAGAGAGTGTTATCATCATCGCCCTTTGATACTCACCGCTAAAGAAGCAGAACATGGTAGATTTGCATCTGCCAACACTGTCTGGTCGGTTGTTCCTTCCGGTATAATATGCAAAGTCAGAATGATTGGACCTCTTTTCTTTATCTTTATATAACTTCAGGAGGCCCACTACTTAAAGTCATGGTATAAAATTTACCTGTTTTCTTGATTAAAGTCAACCGAAATAACGTCGTGAGAAATATTACCGCCTATCATTCCATCCGGTCGGGTTGGACCAGTCGTTGGCCTTCCAGGGCATGTTCTGAGGAGTAACCATAGGAAGTACTTCACGAAAGAGCTCCAATCTCTCAGGACCGCTCAGAGGCACGAAGTTCTCCGCCACCTCCAGATCCTTCTCCAGCTCCTCCATGCCGGCACACCCAACGATTATGGTACTTACCGGCAAGCCTAAGGTATAGCGCAGAACCTTATCGTAAATGTGACCCAACCGGTTAAAGGCAAACACCTTCATCCCTATTGTAGCCACACCTTTGGAGTTGGCAACGGGCAAGAACTCCTCGGCAAAACTGTAGATAAAGTGATCCAGCACTGAAACTGCCAGGAGCACGCTATCGAAATCGAAGCGACGCAAGGCTTCAATCTGAACCTGAGGATCGGTATGGCCACTTATGCTGAGGTGCCGTACCAGCCCCTCTTCCTTAGCCTTTATCATCGCCTCCAATACTCCGCCCTTCGTAAAGCAGCTTTCCAGATCTTCAAAGCTCTCCACATTGTGCATGCGCCACTCATCGACATAGTTCGTTTGCAGGCGCTGCAGGCTCTCCTCCAGTTGACGCCTGGCCCCGTCACGAGTCCGATCCCAGGCCTTAGTGGCAATCCACATCTCCTTGCGCCTTTGCTTTGCCACTTTCCCGACCCTTTCTTCGGACTGACCGTTCGAGTAGATCCAGGCCGTATCAAAGTAACGGATGCCCCTGTCTATTGCCCTGTTGACTATAGCAATTGCCTGATCTTCTGAGCAGTTATGCTCAGCCACGATTCGTTGAGCGCCAAAACTCAAGATCGGAAAACGCTCACCGGTTTTCCCAAAAGGACGAGTTTCCATTCTACCTTCCCTTTAAATCATTGATTGAGGTCATATTATAAATGAATACACAACTTTTTGAAACAGACAATGCTTAACCATGTCGCCAGACCCGCGACAGGTGACCTCCGGGAGACAGAGGGTACAGCTTCAGCTCGACCAGGCCACGGCACTTGAGAAAGAGGGCATGGCGCAAAAGGTTGACATCCTTTCCCTCACCATAGCGAAGCTTGGCTACGATCAAAAGCTCATTGCTGCGAAGGCGGGCCTCGCAGACGCTCTCGAACTGCTCAAGTCGCTCACCGGGAAAGAGATCGGCGTTCCGCCGGTGCCGAAGGAGAGCCCGCGGATTACGCTCCCTCCGCTCAAGGAGGAGGCGATTGACAGGATCAAAGCCCTTGCCGTCCAGCGGAGCATTCTCCGGGCGAATAAGAAGCTGGCCGAGTCGAAACTCTATCCCACCCTGGCTTTAAGCGGGGCCCTCCACTACGGCATTCCGGGCGTTAACCCGGTCCAAAACGAGTGGATGTTGTACGGCACCGCCGGGGTATCGCTCTCCTGGTCGTTCAGCTGGGGCGGCGACTCCCTGGCGGTCCGGGCGGTCGAGCACAATCTTGCCAAGCTTTCAAGCGACGAGACCTCGGCACGCGAGCAGATCGAGCTAGAGTACAACAGCGCAGTACGCGATTGGAGCGCCATGAAGGACGAGCTCGACGTGCTTGAGGCATCACTCGATCTGGCGGGCGCCAAGATGGCCATCGTAAAATCACAGTACGAACAGGGATTGACGTCGACGACCGACTTCAACGATGCCAACCTCGAGTTGACCCAAGCCAAGCTCCAGTGCCGTACCCAGCTTCTATCGCTGATGCTCAAGGCGAACCAGATCGAGGCACTGAGCGGCGAACCCATCGACCAATGGAGTGTCACCCAATGAAGATTACCATGTTCAGATTTATCGTCCCCTTTGCCGTCACCGCCCTCCTCGTCGCTTCGTGCACAAACAGCGGACAGCATTTTGTGTATACCGGGCGGATTGATGTCGATACGATCACCGTCTCATCCCAAGCCTCTGGGGTCATCGACTCACTCACGGTACAGGAAGGCGATGCGGTGCACAAAGGCGACACCCTCGGCCGGATCAACACCGACCGGCTGCAGGCGCAGAAGAAGCAGCAGGAGGCCCAGCTTGTCGGCCTCGACGTACGGGGAAGCGTCGCCCGGTCGCAGATAGAGCAGGCACAGGTCGAGCTCAAGTTTGCCCGGGAAACTCTCGACAAAACCGAAAAGGTCCTCACGCAAGGAGGCGCGACCCAGCAGCGGCGCGACGAGCTTTCAATCCAGGCAAAGGTAAATCAGGCGAATCTCGCCGCCCTGCAATCGAATTACAAGCTCATCGCGGCCCAGGAAGACGAGCTTCGTGCCGGCATGGATCTAACCGACATCACGATTCGCGATGCTCAGATCGTCTCGTCGATCGACGGCGTCGTGCTTGACAAGTTCCACTACCAGGGTGAGCTGGCGGCGGTGGGTACCCCGCTCCTTTCGATAGCCGACCTCTCGATGCTCACCGTTGAAATCTATATACCGCTCTCGAAGCTAGGCTCGGTAACCATCGGTAAGACGGCAACTGTGACCGCGGACGGAGTGGAACAAAGCTTCAGGGGCACAGTGACCTGGATCTCGAGCCAGGCCGGAGTTTACCCCTAAAACGATCCTTACCCAGGAGACGCGGTCCACCCTCGTCTACGGCGTAAAGATCCGTGTCCCCAATCCCGACGGTATTCTGAAGATTGGGGTCCCGGTGGATGTGCGTTTCTGATGAAAAGGTTCAAGTTGGAGGGGCATGACGATGAGTCGCCCGAGGTACTATTCCAGGGAAGACCGGTCAATAAGTGCCCCGGCTACGTGCGCTCGCACATCGGTTACATGCCGCAGCGATTCAGCCTGTACCAGGACCTCACGGTCTGGGAGAACCTTCGATTTTTCGGCGATCTTTTCGGCGTTCCGCGCCGCGATCTTGAAGAGCGCATCAGACGACTGTACGGGTTCTCCGGCCTTGCGCCCTTTAAAGCTCGCCGTGCCGGGGCCCTATCAGGCGGCATGAAGCAGAAGCTCGCCCTGTCGTGTATGCTCGTCCATGCCCCGGAGGTGGTTGTGCTCGACGAGCCCGCCTTAGGAGTCGACCCGGTCTCCCGCAACGACTTCTGGGTGATCCTGAAATCCTTGAGCCGGGAGGGGACGACGATCCTCGTGAGTACCGCCTATATGAATGAGGCGCTCCTGTGCGACCGGGTGGCGCTTGTGTTCAAGGGACAGCTTCTAGCGACCGACACCCCGTCTCGCCTGCGGGAACACTTCACCGATCCACTCTACCTCGTCAAGACCGGCTCCCCGCACGTGGTCCACCACGAGCTTCTGCAAACCCAATTCTGCGGGCAATGCAGTCTCTTCGGTGACGGTGTTCATTTCACCCTGACCCTGGGCATCTCGGCAGGCCAGGTTGCCGAACATCTCAAGGCGAGCATGGTGGAATTCCAAGAGGTGCGCCGAATCGAACCGGGGCTCGAGGACCTCTTCCTCAAGCTGTTGAAGGAGTGATGAGTCATGAACGACCGCAGAGAGCGAGCAGAAGGTATGGCGACGACCGGCGGTAATCACAACGACTTTGCCGTCGAGGTGCATGATCTCACCCGAACATTCGGCAGCTTCGTCGCGGTCGACCATGTCTCCTTCAATGTACCGCACGGGGAGATCTTCGGCTTTCTCGGGGCAAACGGGGCGGGCAAGACCACCACTATCCGCATGCTGTGTGGGCTCCTCCTGCCGACCTCCGGGAGCGGAACGGTGGCCGGCTGTGACATCATCCGGGACTCCGAACGAATCAAGATGAACATCGGCTACATGAGCCAGAAGTTCAGCCTCTACGAGGACCTCACGGTGCGTGAGAACATCCAGTTCTACGGCGGCATCTACGGCATGAAGCGTAAGCAGATCGCTCGCCGCACCGATGAGCTCTTCGATTCTCTCGGGCTTGCCGCGCATGCCAAAAAGCTCGCCGGCTCGCTTCCGATGGGTTGGAAGCAGCGCATGGCCTTGAGCACCGCGCTCCTGCACGACCCCGATATCATCTTACTCGACGAGCCGACCAGTGGGGTCGACCCGGCCTCCCGGCGCAACTTCTGGCTCCTGATTTACCAGCTCGCCGATCAAGGCAAGACGATCTTCGTTACCACCCACTACATGGACGAGGCCGAGTACTGCGACCGTCTGTCCATCATGAAGCTCGGCCGGATCGTGGAGATCGAGAACCCTCACCACCTCAAGGAGCGCTACAGGGCCGCCTCGATGCAGGAGGTCTTCCTGAAGGTGGTGAGCGAGGAAGGGCGATGAACCGTATCCTACTTTCGATCTTCCTGAAGGAGATGACCCACATTTTCCGCGACCTCATCGCGCATATCTCCTCGACCGACTTCTTCCGCATCACTGCAAGCGACCTCCCCTTGAGTGCGATCACCGATCTCTTCAAGGCACGAACGGTCCGCTGTGCGCTCATCATCCCGCCGGACTATGCCCGCAAGCTCATCGGTGAGGGAGATGCGCGCCTTCAGCTTATCATCGATGCGAGTGATCCGAACGCGGCAAACTTCATCAACAACTACATCGGCCAGATCCTCGCACGAGAAAACGCCGTAATGAACGGCGGCACTCCGATGCTCTTTTCGGTGAGCCCGCGAATTCTCTATAACCCTGACATGCGCTCGGCCGACTTCTTCATCCCCGGTCTCATTGCCCTCATCCTCATCCTCATCAGTACCCTTCTGACCAGCATCGCGATCGTCCGCGAGAAGGAGACCGGCACGATGGAGCAGATCCTGGTCAGCCCGATCAAGCCCGCGCAGATGATCATCGGAAAGGTCCTCCCCTATACCCTGATCGGATTCTTCGACGGGCTGCTGATCCTCTTCGTCGGAAGCCTGTGGTTTCAGGTTCCGATCAAGGGCTCATTCCTACTGGTAATCGGGATGATGCTTATCTACATCGTCACCGGGATCAGGCTCGGTATCCTCATTTCAACAATTGCCAAGACCCAGTCGGTCGCGATGCTTGGGGCGGTTACGATCACCATCCTGCCTTCTATAATGATGAGCGGCTTCATCTTCCCCGTTTCGAGCATGCCAAAGATCTTTCAATACGTGAGCGCCATCATTCCCGCGACCTACTTCCTGGAGATTATCCGCGGGATCATCCTCAAAGGAAACACGATCGCCAACCTCTACCAGCAGGCAGGCATCCTGCTCGGCATGGATATTTTTCTCATTGTTTTGAGCGTCCGGTCCTTCCGAATCAGATTGGAGTGAGAGCATGCGCAGAATCTTCTACATAATTCAAAAGGAGTTCCGGCAGATCCGCAGGACAAGAGCCTACTTCGCACTCATCTTCGTCGCTCCGTTCGTTCAGCTTCTCATCATGGGATCGGCGATCACGACCGAAGTAAAACATGTGCCCATCGCCGTACTGGACAATGACCACACAACGGCGAGCCGCGAGATCCGGAATGCCTGTGCTGCGAGCGGTTCGTTCGACTTCGTCGGAACGGCGACCTCAGAGGATCAGGCGATCGCGCTTCTGGACGACGGAAAGGTGAAGATTGTCATCGTAATCCCACCGCACTTCGAGCGCGATATGAAGAACGGGCGCGTGCCCGAGATACAGGTTCTCGTCGACGGGGTGGATGGAAACTCGGCAGGCGTTGCGTTCGGCTACATAACGGCAATGCTCTCGCAGCTGCAGCAACAGCTTAAACGGATCACGTTCGTCCCCCGGATGTGGTACAACCCGAACCTCGACAGCAAGCTCAATTTTGTGCCGGGATTGATCGGCATCCTGCTCATCATAGTTACCACCTTCCTCACCGCGCTCAATATCGTACGGGAGAAGGAGATCGGCACCCTTGAGCAGCTCATGGTTACCCCGGTAAGCGGCATCCAGCTCATCATTGGAAAGATCATCCCCTTTATGATCCTTGGATTTATGCAGCTCACGGTCGGTGTGCTTGCGGCGGGCCTCGTGTTCGGCATCTGGATGAAGGGCAGCCTTCTCCTGCTTTACGGGATGACGGTGATCTTCTGCCTGTCTACTCTCGGTCTCGGTATCTTCGTATCGACCCTCGCGGACACCCAGCAGCAGGCGATGTTCATCGCCTGGTTCTTCATGATCTTCGCACTGCTGCTTTCCGGCTTCTTCATCCCGATTGAAAACATGCCCCCGGCGGTCCAGTACATCACCACGATCAACCCGCTGCGCTACTTCATACTTGTCGTGCGGGAGATCTACCTCAAGGGGACCGAGTTCCGTTTTCTGTGGAAGGAAGCCCTCGCAATGGGGGTCATCGGTGTTGTTGCACTCGTATCGGCGGCCATGCGTTTTCAGAAGAGATTGAAGTAGCGCCGGAATACCCCGGTTGTGCGGATCGTGCCTGTGCCATTCCTGGTGCCGGTCGCGGTTCTGTACAGGGCGGGCATCATTACGCGCGAATCAGCTCTTCCAGCAGCGCGGCTTTTCATAACCCTTAGCGCGGGCAAACTCGAGGGCCTGGTACATGAAAGCCTGGAGCCTGGTTTCAATCCCGGTATCCTCCTGGCCGTCGTAGGCAATATCGACCCAGGGGATGTTATCGTGATCTTTTCTGAAGGAGCCGGAAACCGAAGATATCAGGGTTCCCGGCAGACAGGTAAAGGGCAGAATATTGGCGATTCCCGAAATACCGGTCCTGAACAGCCCGGAAGCCCCACCCAGGGCTAAAGGAGGATCGCCGTCATAGTGGGTATGGATAAAGGGGTTGCAGAGCTCAAGCATGTCTTTTATATGGATATCCCGCTCCATCTCCACCACCTCCCGGACCACGTTAATGAGTTTTTGTGAGGTAACATTTTGGGCGAGCTCCTGAATCTTAGCTTTGAGAAGCCCCTTCAGATCTCCCTTCCACACGCTGTCTCGCCCATACCGGTAGGTGGAAAAGGCGATCCACTCCCGCACCGGAGCGATCACGGTTTCGGCGCCAAGCGCTTCCAGCTTTTGCACCAGAAACCCGCTGCAGAAGGGATTATCCCGCATGAATATCTCCCCCACGACGGCAATTACCGGTTTCCGCGGGCCGTTGACTACCCGGATCCTCCTGAAAGCTTCCGCAGCCCCCTTCATGACCTCGACCAGGTTTTTACCGCCGCCTTCGGTAGATTTCACCACTTCATCGAGCCAGTGCCTGTAGACCCGCTCCGTCTCCCCCTCTTCAGCCTCGTAGGGCCTGTACTCCTGCAGCATTTTTCTCAGCAGGTCTGCCGCAACGACACCCTTCCAGGCGGCCAGCCGGAATTTGTTCGCCTTCTCTCCGGCCAGGTCGCTGTAGGAGTTGGTATTGCTGGGAGATACAATCTCCACATCACCGTAGCCCAGCCGGTCAAAGATAATTCTCTGGAGCTTGCGGTACTGGCCGAACCGGCAGGGCCCGTTATGGGCCGGCATAAAGAAGCTCGTCTTCTGCGGGTCGAAGCCGGGTTCCCGGATCTTCTTAAGGAAGCTCCCGGTCGTGCAGATCATCGGAAAGCACTCCCGCGAGGAGGTATACATCCTGCCCAATTCCAGGTCCCGCTCGTCCTGCATGGGAAGCACTTCGGCCCGGAGCCCGCAGCTTCGCACAGCGGCGGCCAGCGGATAGGCGTTGTCGCTCATGTAGGGGAAATACAGGACCCGGTCATTATTCGCATGGGCGCGCCTGATCGGACGCCCGGGCAATTCTTTCCTCTTCGCCTTTACCTTCATGCTGCCTTTGAGGCTGTCGAGGAATGCCTCACAGCGGGTGATCATACCGGCATCAGCGCTGTGCTCATCCACCTCAAGCTGCAGGTAGGGTTTCCCTTTCATCTCTTCCCGGACATAGTGCTGGAGAAAAGAATCCGACCCGCAGCGGAAGTTACTCAGGTATACCGCCTGAAGCCGGTCATCCCTGGCTATGATCCTGGAAGCGGCCAGGATTTTCCTTCCATTGGGCCAGTACATCATCGGGTAGTCTTCGAACACGTTCTCTTCCCCGAGGGGCAGAAAATCGACCGGTATGGGGAGGACATCCAGGTTAATGAGTTTCTCCGCCAGGCCCAGGTTCAGCTCCGGATCGCTGGTATTGTAGGACCGGCCGAAAATGACCATGGAGAGCTTATCCTGGGGAAGATTATTCAAGGCTTCACGGCCCAATTCCGTTACAGCCGATTCGAAGAATCCTTGAGCTATTTGGGCTTCCTTGACGGCCTTTATGACTTTCGATTTTTTGAGGCCGAATTTCTCATTAAAGAATCCCGCCATTTCCTTATTTAAGACCCGATCCGGATATCTGAACTGCAGGGTGGGAATAAGGAGCTTTTCCTCCCGCTCATCCCCTTTTAAAGCGGCCCTAATCATGAAGGGATAGCTCTGAATCCAGGGGCAGTTGTAGTTAACGGTAGGATTGTCCTTATCCGCCTTGTTGTTGATAACAAAGGGAATAAAGACATAGTCGACATTCCTGTCCAGAAGCTCGTGGACATGCCCGAATATGACTTCCACCGGAAAGCAGGTCTCGGCAACGAGCATTTCCAGGGACTTTGTGACCAACTGCCGGTTCGAGGGGCTGGAAAGAACGAGCCGAAAGCCCAACTCCTTAAAGAAGGTCCGCCAGAAGGGAAATTGCTGGTAGAAGATCATCAGCCCCCGCGGTATGCCGATAGTGATTCTTCCATCATCCGGCTCCTCCCGATAATCCCCCAGGAGCAGCCTGGTGCGCTCCTCGAAGAGGTTGGGGATTCCCCTGCCCTTCCCCTTCCTCTCTTCCACCTCGTACTTTTCACACCTCCCTCCATAGAAGAGCGGCTTTTTCTCGCCCTCAATCACTACCTTTCGAATTTCACACTGGTTGGAACAGCCTTTGCAGGTGAACTTATCCAGGGAAAAAGGCACCTGGCTGATCTTGAAGCCTTTAAACCGGGTCTTTCTGCCGTCCCGCACCGCTTCTTTGGCTAAAATAGCCGCCCCGATGGCTCCGGTTACATCGAAATGGGGTGGAACGATGATCGGTTTCCCGGTCACCTTTTCAAAGGCGGCGACGACAGACCGGTTGTTGGTAACCCCGCCCTGGAAGAAGATCCTGTTGCCGATGCGCTTGTTTCCGACCACCTTCTGGATATAGTTGTGAACGATCGAATAGGCGAGCCCGCCTACCAGGTTCTCCCTGGTCACCCCTTTCTGCTGATGGGAATTGAGATCCGATTCCATAAAGACCGTGCAGCGGTCTCCCAGGCAGGCGGGTTTCTCGGCGGCCAGTGCCATGGCGCCGAACTCTTCCACTATATTGAGATCGAGCTTTTCCGCCTGTTCCTCCAGGAAAGATCCGGTTCCCGCTGCGCAGACCTTATTCATCTCGAAATCGACCACAACCCCATCATCGATGCTGATGAACTTGGAATCCTGTCCGCCGATCTCGAATACCGTGTCCACGGACGGATCGTGGTCTATGGCCGCGGTTGCCTGGGCGGTAATCTCATTCTGAATGGTATCGGCACCGATAAAATCTCCCGTTAAATAGCGCCCGGACCCGGTAGTGCCCGCCCCCTTGACCACGACCCGGCCGCCGGCCTCCTCCTCGATTTCGGCCAGGCCCCTGCGAATCGCTTCCAGGGGTTTGCTTGCCGTGGGCAGATAGCGCCTGGCCACTACGCTGTGCCCGGCGTCGATCAGGACCACATTGGTGCTCAAAGAGCCCACATCCAGGCCGAGAAACACCTCGAGCTTTTCAGGCCCGGAGCTTTTAAGGAGAACATCGTTTTGCCGGCAGGCCGCCGGGGCTTTAAGCCTGTCAAGATGCGGACCATTCGACTTTTCGCTCTTCAGATAGCGATCCAGGTCCTGCAAATCCCGGAATGGATTTTCCGTCTTCTGAGGATGGTCAATGATATACAGGAGAGCGCCGATCGCCCCCATCGAGGCGTAATGTTTCGGGATGATGAGCTCCCCATCACTTAAGTTAAGAATCTCCCGGAAAGCCCGGACCATACCGGTGTTGGCGGCGACCCCCCCCTGAAAGACTACCGGGGCGGCAAGCCCTTTGCCCCGGGCGAGATTGCTCTTAAAATTGCGAGCCACCGCGAAGCATAAACCGGCCACGATGTCGTGCACCGGGGTGGCGATCTGCTGGAGATGAATCATATCGCTCTTGGCAAACACGCTGCACCGCCCTGCGATTCGAGGCGGGTTCTTTGATTTGAGAGCCAATTCGCCGAACTCTTTCTCTATAGAGATGCCGATCCTCCTGGCCTGTTGGTCCAGAAAAGATCCGGTGCCGGCGGCGCAAATACTGTTCATGGCAAAATCGGCTAACTGCGCCTTTCCGGTCTTTCTTTCCATGAAGATGAGCTTGGAATCTTCGCCGCCCATTTCAATCACGGTACTGGCCTCGGGATGGAAATGGGCAACTGAAGATGACTGGGCGACAATCTCATTCACAAAATGGCCGCCGATGAGCCCGGAGGCCAGCTTTCCGCCCGATCCGGTGATTGCCGTCAAGCCGATGCTCTCTTTACGATGCCGGCGGATTATATCGTTAAGCACTTTCCGCAAAACATGAAAAGACTTGCCGTGGCAGTAGTTGTAGCTCTCCTCCAGGACGTTTTTCTCATCATCCATTAATACCATGTTGACCGAGATCGAGCCGATATCCAGACCAAGGTGCAGTTTCATGAATTTATCCTCTTATTATTCTGCAAAATCTTTCTTTTTTTGTCAACATTATAGTAATGATCTTATTGCATCAAATCGGCAAAAGCTATAAACTTACAAAATTAATAAGCAAAGGAGCGGCAGATGAACGTTTATTACACTATTCTAGATTGGTTACACCTTTTGGGAACCGTAACGTGGATTGGCGGAATGGTCTTCTTCGTGTTGATCCTGACCCCCTCGCTTGGAGCCATAGATCCCCCCCAGCGCGGCAAATTGATCGGGGCCTTGATAAAGCGGTATGCCGGTTTCGCCTGGGGAGCCGTGGTCCTGCTCGTTATAACGGGGATACTCATCTCCGCAAGCCGGGCGCAGGATCAGCAAATTTTTAAGAGCACTTACGGAACTGTTCTGGGCATCAAGCATATAATTGTAGCGGTTATGATTATCATCGGTGCCGGCGTTAGCTTCGTTATCGGCCCCAAGTTAGCTCCCAAACCGCAAAATAAGCCTTCAGGCGGTCCCCCACCTTCCGCTCCTCCCCCCGGGGTCGTAAAATTACAGAAATTGGCCGGTGTTCTGGCAGTCAGCAATTTAGGCCTGGGTGTTGTTCTACTTTTTCTCACCGCAGCTCTCCGATGGATATAGC
>CAZERV010000037.1:19961-27379 GCA_964514815.1 uncultured Spirochaetaceae bacterium
GTGGCCACTCACGGCGGCGGTGGAGAGATTCGCACGAGGAAAATGCATTATAGCGTCTGTGAAGACCTACACATCTATCTGGCGAGCATCAAAGGTGATCCAAAGACCATTCAAATCACCAACACCCCTACCGTGTCGCTGCTTGTCTATAGCCCCGGGGATACGATCAACGAATCAAACGAGGTAGAGATCTCCGGAAGGGCGGTAAAAGTTAAAGAGGAGTCTGAGAGAGCAAGGGCTTTTACGAAACTTCGGCCGGTCTCTCCCGTGGTCGATCATCTCGTAGAAGCCGGCAATACAGAGATCCTGGAGGTGATTAAGGTAACTCCGATTCTGATCAAGCATCGTGTTTTCAAGGAAATAGTACAGGGCATTCCTCCGATGGTTCTGGATTTTCAAGACCGGCGGTTCGACTCCAGTCACCGTGACCTGGCGCTTCTCTTAAGAAAATTGAAAATATGGTGGATGGAACTACGTCCATCTTTCCTGATCGCCACTCTAATTCCCCTTCTGCTGGGGGGCTTCGTTGCCTGGAACAAGACCGGAATGTTCTCCTGGCTTTATCTCTTGCTCACACTTCTTGGCGGACTCCTGCTTCATATGGGAACGAATATAATCAATGATTACTTCGACCACAAAAGTCGCAACGATGAGCTAAACCGGGAGTTCGTGCGGCCCTTTAGCGGAGGAAGTCGGTTGATCCAACTCGGGCTGCTTACACCCGTTGAGGTCCTCGGCGCCGGCCTGCTCTGTTTTGTGTTGGGAAGCACTGTCGGAATCTATCTAGCCTGGACCAGGGGGCCGCTGATTCTGGTTCTTGGATTAATTGGGGTTGTTTCAGGTTTTTTTTACACGGCCCCACCATTCAAGCTCGCTAATCGCGGCATTGGAGAGCTTATCATAGGCATAAACTTTGGGATGCTCATGACACTAGGCAGCTATTTCGTTCAGACTCAAAATCTTGATTTAGAGCCATTGCTGGTTTCTCTCCCCGTAACGTTTCTCATCGCCGCGGTAGTATATATAAACGAGTTTCCCGATTACGAAGCCGACAGAAAGGTGGGGAAAAAGACCCTGGTGGTGCGCCTGGGGAGGAAGAGAGCCGCTTTGGTCTACATGTTGATAATCATTGCCGCCTACCTATCGATAATTATTGGAGCCTTAAGCGGAGCGATCAGTGTTTACTCAGCCCTGGCTCTCCTCTCCATCCCGCTGGCAGTAAAGGGAATTCGCTTTGCCCTGGCCCATTATGATCGACCTTTTGATCTAGTTCCTGCCAACATTTCCACTATCATGGTCCATCTGATAACCGGAGTTTTGCTTATGGCCGCCTATATCCTCGACCGGTCGGGCTTACGCGGGCTTTGGGGAGTAGTTCCGCTGTCTGCTATCGCAGGTCTGATAATTCTGTGGCTTCATCACCATATCGAAGGCCAAAACAAGGCTTTTACAGATTTGAAATCGAGCCTTTAACCGTTGCAACAGTAGATGGAAAATGGAGAGAACCCGTCCTGGCGGGTCCGGTCAGGATTGACTTTGCCCTTTGTAATCACTATGATTGAGTTTGATGGCCAGACGTGTATCCGCCAGTATACAGGAGCCCGGTGTGAACAAATCCGTAGAAGCACAGGAGAGCTCCTTTGCTCGCCCGGTAATGCAGGGCGCCGAGACTATCTGTGCCAATATTAAATCCGTTATCTATATCGACACCCGGAAACTTCAGCACATCATCGCCGCCCTGATAGCCGGCGGCCACGTCATGCTGGCCGACACCCATGGCGTCGGGAAGACCTCCCTGGCCAAGGCGCTGGCCGGCTCCATACGGTGGCAGCCCGACACCCTCGATGGGCACGGTCTCAAGGCGGAGGCATTAAGCCGAATCCAGTGCACGGTTGACCTGCTGCCTCAGGATATCCTGGGATTCAGCCGCTTCATCGGCAGTTCCGACAAGCTGGTCTTTGTCCAGGGTCCCATCTTCGCCCACTTCGTGCTTTGCGACGAGATCAACCTGCTCACCCCCAAGACCCAGGGCAGCTTCTTTCAGGCCATGGAGGAACAGACCATCACTATCGAGGGCCAGACCTATAGGCTTCCCGATCCCTTCTTTCTAATCGCTACGATGAACCTCAAAGGCGTGCATCTGTTCCCCTTGCCGGCTCCGCAGCTCGACCGCTTCATGGTCCAACAGTCCCTCGGTTATCCTATAGCCCGGGATGAGGCGCAGATCATCAAACAGCACAGCCGGGCAGACGCCTGGCAGGACTTCAAACCGGTGATCGATTCCCGGCGGCTTCTGGAGTGGCAGAAATTGGTCGACCGGGTAACGGTTCATCAGGAGGTGGTGGAATACATCGTGGCCTGTGTTCAGGAGACCCGGGCGCATCCGGAGGTGCTGATGGGCGCCAGCCCTCGAACCGGGGTCAAGATATCCAGGTTAGGCCGGGCCCTGGCCCTTGTCCGGGGGGAAGATTACGTGTCCATTGACCTGGTCAAGGAGATCTTTCTACCAGCCGTGTGTCACCGGTTGGTCATGAAGGATTCTTCCCTCACCGCAGAGCCTGTGCTGAGAGAGATCCTGCGGACCGTACCGGTGGACGGTCGGACACATTCCGGGCAATGAACGCGCCGCGTGATGTGGGACAGAAAATACTCGCTATCTATCCCTTCACGATCAGTGGAACAATTCTTCTGGTCCTGGCACTGATCCTGCTGCTTCGGGGTTTCGTCCTCCAAAATCCCTACGCCCTGTTGCTTTCCATCGTAGCTCTGCTTGTCCTGATCCCGCTCGCATTTTTAGGACGGCTGCAGGCGATCCGCTTCGGCCGTATTCCCATACACTGGGACACCAACCCCCCCCTGTTCGCCCGGAAATCGGGGCTCTGCCACCGGCTTCACGCCGATGGGTTTAAGACCTGGGCTTTCTTCCGCTTCCACTACCAGGTGTTCGGGCGTATGCAGGTCGGCAATCAAGCCTCCCTGTATCTGTCCCGTTCGATCGCTTTGGTCCAGGTCGATGACCATCCCCTTCCCCTGTATTTCCCCCTCTGCGGGACCTGGGCAGCCCGGTCCAGATACACGATCAGGGATATCTTCGGCCTGACGCGGACGGAGATCTCCTTGACTCCGATTCGCCTGCTGACCGTTCATCCGGGACCGCTCGAACATCTTTCCACCCACACCATCGAGCCGGCCCTGGGCTACGAAGAGAAGAGCAGGAAAAAGAGCTCCGAAGAGGAGAAATACTATATGCGGGAATACATGCCGGGGGACCGCCTGCGAGACATCAACTGGAAGGCTTCCAGCCGGCTGGCGGAGCTCATTACGCGGGTTTCTCCCGTGACCCAGGAGAAAACCAAGCAGATCAGCATCGATTTCCGGCATTTTTGGAAAACCCAGAGAGAAACGACGGAATCCATCGCCCACTTGAACGCACTCAAGAGCTGGCTGCTGGCCTTCCTGCAAAAGAACATACAGGAGCATCCGGAGTATCAGTTTCGCATCCGCACCGCTAAATGGATCCATGAACTGGACTCAGGAGAGGACATTCAGCAGTTCGGCGAGGCGTTGAGCAGTCTCTTTTTTCAGGAGGACCCCCATACCATGAGCCCTCTATCTGTGGCCGGGGAGCTGTTTATCTTCAGTACAGTTTTCGATGAAAGCCTCTCCGCCTCGGCCCTGCCCAGGGCAAAGATCCATCTATTCATTACCGCGTATGGGGAAGCGGAGGCACTGCCTATGTTTAAAAACGAGGCCCTTCCCCTGATTCCCGGTCCCTGGGTCTTACGGCGAGCGGATAGGCTTTGCAGCCCGCCCCACCTGGGGTGGGCAGAGGTGGAGCAGCTAGCGGTGAAAGTCAGGGTTATCTAGATGAAGCATGTGCTTTTCTACATTCGACTGGTTCTCTTTTTGTTGGCGGTTTCGATGCCCCTGATCCATCCCGCCGTGGTGGTGTCCTACGACCGGATCGGGATGTTTTTCTGGTTCTTTCTGCTTCCCGTAGAAATCCTCATTGCCTTCTACCTGGCCCCGCCGCGGCTGGCCTTGAGAACATGGCTGCTCATTGCCCTGGGGCCGGCCCTGATCTTCGTGCTGTTCATCTCCGGTTTCACCCTGGCCTCCCTGGCCTATGTTGCCGGCGCCGGCGCGGCCGTTCTGTCGACCCTTTTGATCTTCAGAAGAAAGATCATCGTCCTGGGAGTACTGGAGCAGCTCTTCCTGGCTTTCCTATACTACAAACTGATCGGCTTCTCCAGGTCTTCCGAGTCGGCGGCCGCAGAAAGCACGGGCCTGACCCAGGTACTTCTCGTGCTCTTGATCTGCTCCTTTCTGCTCTACGGTCTCACTCTGTACCTGAGTGCTTTTCATCAGGCTCAAGGAAGACGAGGCCGAAGGGAGCTGATCCTGTTCGCGGCCCTGGCTGTGCCGGTGGTGCTGACCATCGCTTTGCTGCTGCCGCCGGATTTCGTCCGTCACACAGTGGTGTTCAATCGAATCGATGAAGATATCAAGCCCAAACCCTTTCCCCTGGACGAGATGGGGCAAGGGCTGGAAGGCGGAAACCTGCGCTCCGATAAGCCTTTAGGTGAGGAGAATGGAGAAGGCGAGAACGGCGGAGACCAGGAACCGGGAGAATCCTCAGAGACCGGCTCCTCTCAGCTGGAAGGCATCCCCTCGGACCAGTGGGACCGCATCGGCCAGGGACAGGGCAACAAGCAGTACGCCGTGATGGTGGTGGCCAGCCCGAAATACCCCCTCTATGCTGCAGGGGCCTACTACGGACACTTCGATCCCGTACAGGGGTTTCAACTCTCCTACGACGAGCCTTTGAATGAACTATCCTACCGCCGCCTGCTGGAAACCTGGACCGACGATGCGTCCATACCTGATCGTAGACGCCGGGCGGTGGAAATCTTCACCCTTTCCACCCTCCCGGAGCGTTATCTAGCTTACCGTCCCCACGCCGTCGAGCCGACAATTCTAAACCGGGCCTTCCATCCCTTTGATTTCTCTTTCAACACAGTCTCCCGGATCAGTGACACGGAGAAACGAGACTGGCTGCGCATTTCGGGATTGAGTGAAGGGGAAAAAGCCGAGCTCCAGGAATATCTGGAAATCCCCCTGCCGCCTTCTTCCCAGGAATCGTTTGTAAATCATCTCCGGCAAGCAGTGGGCGAGACCACCGGGTACTATGAGCGCATCGGAAAGATCCTCAGGAGCTTCTCCACCTACCAGTATGAGCTAGGTTTCAACGACAACGTGCAGGTAGCCAGGATCGAGAACTTTCTCGTGCGCACCAGGCGGGGGGACTGTACAGAGTTTTCCAACTCAACGGCCATCCTTTCCCGTCTGGCCGGGATACCCGCCCGGGTGGTCACCGGCTACCTGGTTTCCAGACAGCTGCAGACCCCGGTGCATCTTCAAGGGACCTTCATGCTTCGCCAGGCTGTTAAGCCGCTGCAGAAGTACCCACTGAATCAACTGGTGCTGGTTACAACCGCTCACCGGCATTCCTGGGTCCAGCTTTACCTGTCCGGGTACGGATGGGTGGACTTCGAAACCACTGCCTATGCGCTGCCCCCTCTTCCCGGAAACGATCTCAACGCCCTGGACGTGGTGATCCCCTTGATTCAGGGAGAAGACCTTACAGAGAGGCGGCCCCAAATTCCCTGGAAAACGGTACTGATCGTTGTGTTCTCTCTGGCGGCAGGGACACTGCTGCTCCTCTACCTGTACCGTTATGCACGAGAGATCTATCTCGGTGCCGTATCCCGAGGCCAGGACCCGAAGGCCCTGCGGGCACTGCTGACCCTGCTGCTGATGAAGCTCTCCGCCAATGGCTACGACCTCAAGTCTCCAGCCCAGACACCTTTGGAGTATGCGGCCCGGTATCCGGGGCTGCATCCCTTTGCCCTCCTGTACACCAGACTGAGATTCCGGGATTGGTTCACCCCCGAGGAGAGGGCATTGCACTGGCAGCAGCTTCGGGAACGCTATCGACACATCCTGGACCAGGCCCGGGCCAAAGGTTTGAAAAACGGCCTCAAGCGCCTGTTCAGCCTTAAGGGCCTGTACTACGGATGGAGCCTCTACTGGGGATGAAGAGAGCTCGCTTCCTCTGCCTCTTGTTGGTGCTTCTTTTCCTGGGCGCCTGCGGACAGAACCGAAACTGGATCATGTTCCGGGGGGAACAGGGGCAGGGGGCTACTGCCAACCGGCTGACTCCCCCCCTGGGAATCAAGTGGAAGCTGCGTCTCCAGCCCAAACCCACCTATGCCTTCAACAACCCCGTTGTGGTGGGAAACACCATTTTCTTCGGATCCACCGACGGCAATTTCTACGCCCTGGACATCGAAAGCGGCTACATGCGCTGGGTGTACAAGACTGAGGGGGCCATCAACTCCGTTCCCTTCGCCCATAAAGACAGGATCTACTTCGGCTCCAATGACGGAAAGGTCTACGCCGTTTCCCAGGAAGACGGTGAGGAGATCTGGTCCTTTCAGACCGACAGTACGGTGCAGTCCACCATTGTGGTGTATGAAGACCTGGTGGTATTCTCAAGCGATGGGGGGATCACCTACTTCCTGTCCACCGACGGAAGGCGCCGCTTCTCGCTGCCCAACCCGGTCTGGCATTACGATACCTTCCAGATCTACCGAGATGTCATGTACTTCGCCCCCGGGCCGCTACAGCGGGCCCACAGTTTCGGGGCCTACGACCTAAAGCAGCGAGCCTACCTGTGGATCATGGATACGGCGGCCATGAACGCCATCTGGTACTCCTTTCCGGGCCTCAAGAAGGATACCCTTTACATGGCCACGGCAGCAGCCAACCGTGGTGAGCTCTGGCTCTTCAACTTTTATGCCTTTCAACGCAGCACGGGCAGGATCCTCTGGAAGACCAGCGACTATTCGCAATGGAGCGGACTGAATCTCAACACCGATACCCTGTTCGCCAACAACCTGAAGCTTCTTGATTACCTGGCTCCGGCCATTTGGCGAAACCTGCTGATTTACACCAGCGGGGACTGTAAGGTGCGGGCCTTCAGATCCCGGAACGGCCAGGTGGTTTGGGAGCGTCTCTTCGATGTGCCCACCAGCAGCGCCCCGACAGTCTCCGGAAACCGGGTTTACTTCGGTCTGCACGGAAACGAGGCCCTGGGAAGACCGCCCAGGCTGGTCTGCCTGGCGGCTGCAAACGGGCGACTGCTGTGGGAGCTGGAACTGGAGGGCGCCCCGCTCAGCGCTCCGGTGATTTCGGGGAAATGGATGATCTTCGGCACCGATAAGAACTTCTTTTACACGTTGGAGGAGGTGTACTGAGTGGGGGGTATTGGGGGATGAGTTGCCATGGTTGTTGATCACCGATCGGCGCGGAATTGAGTCCTATATTGCTCTTTACTTTACTTAGTCGTTTCTTCT
>CAZERV010000038.1:0-26515 GCA_964514815.1 uncultured Spirochaetaceae bacterium
TAGTACTGCGATGGGTAAATACGCCTTGATTATTTTATTTTTAGCCCATAAATATACCGTATTATAGGATAAGCCAAGTTTCTTTCTCCATGATATTTATTTTTTAAGAAAACACTCCACTTTTAATATACAGCATCAATGCCAATAATTTTGACATCCTATAGTTTCCTGACTTGCCCTGATGCACTGCCTAAGATAAGATATGTTTATGAAGTGCCTTTCTTTTGAAAAAAGGGAACGGCTGGGGCTTCTTAAAATCAACCGTCCGCAAGCTCTAAACGCCCTGAATAGAGCTCTCCTGGAAGAGCTCGATCGATTCCTTTCCACGCAAATTACCTCAGAGAATATCCGGGTACTGATTCTTACCGGGGAAGGCAAGGCCTTCATTGCCGGGGCTGATATCAAGGAGATGCAGTCTTTCAACGAGTCTCAAATCCGGGAGTTCTGCAACCTGGGGCACCGGGTTGCCCGCCGCCTTGAGACCCTGGAACAGGTGACGATCGCCGCGGTGAACGGCTACGCCCTGGGCGGCGGACTGGAGATGGCCCTGGCCTGCGATTTTATCTATGCCGCAAGCAATGCCAGACTCGGACAGCCGGAGGTGAGCCTGGGCGTGATCCCGGGTTTCGGGGGAACCCAGAGATTATCCAGAGCGGTCGGCACCAGGAAAGCCAAAGAGATGATCTCAACGGGCCAGCTCCTGGATGCCGAAGAGTCGCTGCGCTTCGGGCTGGTCAATAAAGTGGTCGAGCCTGACAGGCTGCTGGATGAGGCGATGGGCGCTGCCGAAAAAATTATTCAAAACTCCTTTTCCGCCGTTTCCCGGGCCAAGAGGGTGATAGGCGAAGGGGTCGATCTTCCCCTGCCGGAAGCCCTGGAGCTGGAAAAGAAGAACTTCGTAGCCTGCTTTTCTACTCCGGATCAGTCCGAAGGCATGGCGGCGTTTATCGAAAAGAGAAAGCCCGGCTTCGAGTAGCCGGAAATCCTTAAGCCGGTACATACAGAAAAACAGATAAACCGATTTCCGGAGTCCTGAACTCCCGGGAGGAAGGCATGAACTACCTGCTGACCGATGAACAGCGAATGCTAAAAGAGATGGTCCAGAGCTTTGCCAGGGAAAAAGTGAAGCCCGTGGCTAAAGAAAACGACCGGACAGGGAAGTTTCCGGCCGACCTGATCAAGGAGCTGTCCGAGCTGGGTTTGATGGGCGTTAACTGCCCGGAACAGTACGGGGGAGCGGGAGCGGACAACGTCTCCTACCTGCTCACCATTGAGGCCCTTTCCCGCTATTGCGCTTCCACGGGCGTCATCGTATCGGTCCAAATATCGCTGGTGGAGGACCCGATCTATCGTTACGGCACGGAGGAGCAGAAAAAAAAGTACCTGCCGGACCTCTGTTCCGGCCGAAAGATCGGCTGCTACTGCCTGACCGAGCCCCAGGCCAATATCGCCATCGTATTCGCCGTGACCGATCCGGCCGCCGGGACCAGGGGAATGACCGCCTTTATCGTTGAAAAAGAAAGCCCCGGGTTTAATATCGGCAAATCGGAAGAGAAGCTGGGCATCCACGCCTCCTCGACTGCCGAAGTCATTTTAGAAGACTGCGCCGTCCCGAAAGAAAACCGGCTGGGGGAATTGAACCGGGGTTTCAAATTGGCCATGATTACCCTCGACAGCGGCCGAATCGGCATCGCCGCCCAGGCCCTCGGAATTGCCAGGGGCTCGATCGAAGACTCTGTTGCCTACGCCAGGGAGCGTGTCCAGTTCGGCCGGCCCATCACTAATTTCCAGGGAATCAAATGGTATATCGCCGACATGACCACGGAGTATGAAGCCGCCTGGCTGCTCACTTACCGGGCGGCCCTGGTGAAAGACAAGGGGCTCCGCTTTTCCAAAGAGGCGGCCATGGCCAAGCTCAAAGCCTCCCGGGTGGCCGAGTTCTGCGCTTCCATGGCTGTCCACTCCATGGCGGATACGGTTATACCAGGGAGTATGATCCGGAGCGCTACTTCAGGGATTCTAAAATCACCCAGATATACGAGGGGACCAGTGAGATTATGCGCGAGATTATCGCGGCGCACATGCTGAAGTGAGGGGAATGAGAACGATAAGGGTCGTCACCGCCACCGCTCTTTTTGACGGGCACGACGTTTCCATTAATATCTTCAGAAGACTATTACAGCAAAAGGGCCTGGAAGTTGTCCACCTTGGGCACAACCGGTCTGCCGGCGAGGTGGTCAGGTCGGCCGTCGAAGAGGATGTCGATGCCGTCCTGGTTAGCTCCTACCAGGGAGGGCACAACGAGTATTTCCGTTATATCATTGACCTTTTAAAAGAGAATCAATCACAGCATATCCTGGTGTTCGGGGGCGGGGGCGGCGTAATCCTGCCGGCCGAGATCAAAGCTTTACAGGAATACGGCGCGGCGCGGCTCTATCACGCCGACGACGGAAAGGAGCTGGGTATTGACGGCATTGCCTGCGACCTGATCGAGCGGATAAAGAGCAGACTCAGGGCCCCTTTGCCCGGTCTCCCTTTTAAAGAGGAACTCGGAACAGAAGAAGCCGGTAATTTGACCCCCGGGAATAAGAGAGCGATAGCGAGTCTAATATCCTTGCTTGAGAACGGCGATAAAGACGACCCCAGGGTCCGGAGGTTGAAAGCCGGGCTAAAAGCAAGGCGGAAAGGCCGCTCCGTGGTTCTCGGGATTACCGGGACCGGGGGCAGTGGCAAAAGCTCGATTATCGACGAATTAGTCAATCGCTTCCTTAAGGTAGCCCCGGATGTGACCATCGGTATCCTGGCGGTGGACCCGTCCAAGAGCACCACCGGCGGGGCTTTCCTGGGCGACCGGATCCGCATGAACTACATTTATAATGACCGCGTCTACATGCGCAGCTTCGCCACCCGGCAAAGCGATTTGGAGGTCAGCCAAGCCGCAATCGAGGCCGTGGATGTTCTAAAGAGCGCCGGTTTTGAGGTGATCATCATCGAAACCAGCGGCATCGGCCAGAGAGATCATGAGATCGCCGAGATAAGCGACAAATCGGTCTACGTCATGACCAGCGAATACGGGGCTCCCTCCCAGTTGGACAAGATCGACATGCTGGACCTGGCCGATTTCATCGTGGTTAACAAGTGCAGGAAACAGAGCTCCGAAGATGCCGTCCGCGAGGTCACGATGCGCTATATTCGCAAGCATGATATTAAAATATCCCACCTCGAGACCGGGTCCATCCTGGATCTTGACCTGCCCATTTATTCTACCGAGGCCAATCAGTTTAATGACCCCGGCCTGAACAAGCTCTTTATCGACATCCTGGTCGCCTTCGGGAAAGAAGAGAGAGGCTTCCGGACCGACGAGAAGGTGCTGGACCTGCTCACTACGGAAGGACATAAGGATTTTTCGCGGATCCGGGACGGGAGGACCCATTACCTGGAAGAGATTGCCGATACGGTCCAAAAGTATCTTCGGTTGGTCGAAAAGGAAGTCGAGAAGGCCGAGACCTGCTACGCCCTGAAGAAATCACTGGAGGTGCTGGCAAGCTCGGAAGAAGGGGAGGAGAGCAAAAGCGCGCTTGCGCGGCTCTACAACCGCCACTGGAGGTTGCTGCGCCCGGAGAGCGCCGCCTTCATAGAAGAATGGCCCGAAATCAAGAATAAATATTCTGCCGAAGAAGCCTCTTACCGGGACAGGGACAGGGAGATCAGGGTAAAGACCGGCACGAAATCCCTCGGCGGCAGCCGCATCCCCAAGGTCGCCCTGCCGGGATACAGGTCCTGGGGCGAGCTTTTGAAATTCTTCTATAAGGAAAACCTGCCCGGCTGCTTTCCTTTCACGGCCGGTGTATTTCCCTTTAAACGGACGCAGGAAGACCCCAGGAGGCAGTTTGCCGGAGAAGGCTCCCCGGAGAAGACCAACCGGCGGCTCCATTACCTGTCCAGGAACGATGAGGCTAAGAGGCTCTCCATCGCCTTCGATCCCATCACCCTTTACGGCGAGAACCCTTCGAAAAACCCGGATGTCTACGGCAAGATCGGTGAAAGCGGGGTCAGCATCTGCACCCTGGAGGACATGAAAAAGCTTTTTGAGGGCTTCGATCTGGCCGATCCTCGGGTTTCAACCTCGATGACCGTCAACGGTCCGGCGCCGATCATCCTGGCCCTGTTCTTCATGACCGCTCATGACCAGGAGGCCGCTAAAAAGGGACGTGAGCTGACCGGGGAGGAAAAGATAGACCTCTTCCGGAAGCTGCGCGGCACAGTCCAGGCCGACATCCTCAAAGAGGACCAGGGACAGAACACCTGCATCTTTTCCATCGACTTCGCCCTGAAGATGATGGGGGATGTTCAGCTCTATTTTGCCAGGAACAAGATCAGGAACTTCTATTCCATCAGCATCAGCGGCTACCACATAGCCGAGGCCGGAGCCACCCCGATTACCCAGCTAGCCTTCACCCTGGCCAACGGCTTCCATTACGTCGAGTACTTCGCAAGCCTCGGGCTTGAGGTCGATGATTTCGCCCCTAACCTGTCCTTTTTCTTCAGCAACGGGATGGAGCCCGAGTATTCGGTTATCGGGCGGGTAGCCCGCCGTATCTGGGCGATCGCTATGAAGGAACGCTACGGCGCCGGCGAGAGGTCGCAGAAGCTCAAATACCATATCCAGACCTCCGGGCGGTCGCTCCACACCCAGGAGATCGACTTCAACGATATCCGGACCACCCTCCAGGCGATCCTGGCCTTTTACGACAACTGCAATTCCCTGCATACCAACTCCTACAACGAAGCGATCACCACCCCGACGGAGGAATCCGTCCGGCGCTCCGTGGCCATACAGTTAATCCTGGCCAAGGAATTCGGGATACTGAAAAACGAAAACCCGAACCAGGGCTCATTTCTAATCGAGGAGCTTACCGACCTGGTGGAAGAGGCGGTGCTGGAGG
This sequence comes from uncultured Spirochaetaceae bacterium, assembly GCA_964514815.1. Taxonomy (GTDB): domain Bacteria; phylum Spirochaetota; class Spirochaetia; order SZUA-6; family DRHE01; genus CAZERV01. Next base: position 4,947 of record CAZERV010000038.1, read on the forward strand.
AATTTCACCGGATCAGCCGGCGGGGAGGCGTGCTCGGCGCCATGGAAAAGCAGTACCAGAGAAACAAGATCCAGGAAGAGTCCCTCTACTACGAGGAGCTCAAGCACAGCGGCGCCTACCCCATCATCGGCGTAAATACATTCATCAATGAAGACGCCGACCGCAGCGACTATGACAGAATGGAAGTGAGAAGGGCCACGGCTGAGGAAAAAGAGCGGCAGTTGGAAAACCTTAAAGGTTTCGAGGAGAGAAACAAGGGCCAGGCGGAAGAGGCTCTCCGGGCGCTGAAGGAAGTCGCCTTAAAAGGCGGCAATATCTTTGCCGAGCTTTTAAATACGGTCCGCCATGTCTCTTTAGGCAGAATCACCAACCTGCTCTACGAAGTGGGTGGCAAATACCGGAGGAATGCATGAATGTTTATGCCTGCACCAAGCAGGTACCCGACACGGAAACGATAATCAAATTGAAAGATGAAAAGACCATCGACGAGGCGGCGATCCAAAAATGGATCGTAAATCCCTACGACGAATATGCGGTTGAGGAGGCTCTCAAGCTGAAAGAGAAACTCCCCGATGTCCGGGTGACCGTGGTCTGCCTCGGGCCGGAGAGAGCACAAGAGGCCATACGGTCGACCCTGGCCATGGGTGCAGACCGGGCCATCCACATAGTCTGCGACCGGTTTCTGGACCATCACCTGGTTGCCCGGGCCCTGGCTGCGGCCATTAAAAAAGACGGGGAATACAGCGTTATCTTCATGGGAAAACAGGCGATCGACGACGACGCTTACCAGGTGCACCTGCGGATGGCCCGGATGCTCGGCGCCTCGGCCGCCACCAGCGTCATCGCTTTCGAGTTTAATGACGATAAGGTGAGCGTTTCCCGCGAGATCGACGAGGGCGGCCGGGAAAAGATCGAGCTGAAGCTCCCCGCGCTTGTAGCCTTGACCAGGGGAATCAATACTCCCCGCCTTCCTTCCCTGCGCAATATCATGACGGCCAAGAATAAGGAGATCAAGAAGCTCACGCCGGCCGATCTCGGTATCGGCGAGATTGAAAACCGCGAGGAAATCGTGGGGCTGGCCCTGCCGCAGGAAAAGGCCGGCGGTAAAGTCCTGGAGGGAGAAAATCAGGAGGTCGTGCCGGTGCTGGTCGACCTTTTAAAGAATGAAGCTAAGGTCATTTAACCTTTAATAATGAAAGAGGGGTAAACAGGTGAGTCCCATAGGTTTATATATCGAGCTGAAAGAGGGCCGGGTCAAGAGCACCAACTTAGAGTTGCTGACCCTGGCGCATAAGTCCGGGAGGGAGGCCCTGGCCGTGGTCTTCGGAAACGAAGCGGGAGGATATGCCGGAGAGCTTCAGGAATACGGAGCAAAGCGAATCATACATGTTTCCGGACTGCACGGGCAGGGCTATCACCCGGAAACCTACGCCCGGGTTCTTGCGGAGATCATCGGGAAGGAGGAGATTCCGGACTTCATCTGCACTCATTCGGCCCAGGGCAAGGACCTTCTGCCCCGGGTGGCGGCCCTGATCGAAGCACCCCTGGTCACCGACTGCACCGGAATCGATCTTGAAAACAACATCGCCACCAAGCCGCTTTACGCAGGCAGGGTCATCGCCCGGGTAAAGATTAAAGGCGAGCGCCGCCTCTACACGCTCAGGCCCAACACGATCAGGCCGGAAAAAGTTCCCCGAAGCAGCAAGCCCGTAATCGAGACCATGGCCGCTTCCCCGGAAACGATCCTGGCCGAAATCAAGGAAATCGTTAAAAGTATCGCCAGGCGCATCGAATTGACCGAGGCCAAGGTGATCGTCTCCGGAGGCCGAGGCATGAAGAGCGGGGAGAACTTCAAGATCCTGGAGGAGCTGGCGGAGGCCCTGGGCGCGGCCGTCGGCGCCTCCCGGGCCGCAGTCGACGCCGGCTATGCCCCCCAGTCCATCCAGGTCGGGCAGACCGGTAAGACCGTCAGTCCCGTGCTTTACATCGCCTGCGGAATATCGGGCGCCAGCCAGCATTTTGCCGGCATGAAGACTTCCAGGGTCATTGTCGCCATCAACAAGGACCCGGAGGCGCCCATCTTTAAAAAAGCGGATTACGGGATCGTCGGCGACCTCTTCGAAGTCGTGCCTCTCCTCATACAGGAGTTCGAGAAAACGCTGAAGGTTTCCTGAAAGGAGTGTGATTATGCTGGATGATTACCTTGCGAGGTGCGCCGTGCTCGGAGCCGGTGGGAAGATGGGCGGCGGCATCGCACTCCTCATACTCCGGGAAATGGCCAGGAGTGAGGCGGAACGGAGCGGAAAGATCGCCGGAGAGGGCAGGTTGATACTGATCGATAAAAACGAACAGGCTCTCACGGCTCTCCGGGCCTACCTGAAAGACCAACTGACCCGGTACGCCGAGAAGAACATCATCTCCTTAAGAAGCTATTTCAAGGAGAGGGAGGAGCTGGTCGAAAACCGGGAGATGATCGAGGAGTTTGCCGGTGGGGCTCTTTCCCTGGTCCGCCTGGATACGGAGATCGAGAAAGCCGGCGGCGCCAGGCTCATCTTCGAGGCCATCCTGGAAAATGTGGACCTTAAGGCCGAGGTTTATTCCGGATTAAAAGATCTCTGCGGGCCGGACACCTATTTCCTTACCAATACATCTTCCATACCGATTGCGGTGCTGAACGACCGGGCCGGCCTGGGCGGCCGTATCATCGGCTTTCATTTCTACAATCCACCGGCGGTCCAGAAACTGGTGGAGGTGATCGCCCCGCCTGCCACTGATAAAAAGCTTACCGAGCTGGCCGCCGAGTTGGGGAAGAGACTGCGGAAGACTCTCATTCCCGCAGGCGATGTGGCCGGCTTTATCGGAAACGGCCATTTCATGCGGGAAATTCTCTTTGCGACCGGGCTCGCCTCCGAGCTTGCAGAACAGGTCGGGCCTATTAAAGCCCTCTACATGGTCAACAAGGTCAGCCAGGATTTTATAGTTCGGCCCATGGGTATTTTTCAACTGGCCGATTACGTGGGGCTCGACATCTGCCGGATGATCATGAAGATCATGAGCACCTACATCGAAGGGGAGACCCTGGGGAGCGACTTGATCGATTCGATGCTGGAAGCCGGAGCGGCCGGGGGCCAGTATCCGGATGGCTCCCAGAAGGACGGCTTCTTTAAATATATAAAAGGCCGTCCGGTGGGAGTGTACTCCCTGAAAAAAACGCGCTATATAATGATGGATGAGGGAGAATGGGTCAAGGAGAGCGAGGCCAGGTTGGGAGACCCGCCCCAGGGACACTTCCCCTGGAAAGCCCTCATGAAAGATACGATGAAAGATGAAAAGCTTAAAGCTTATTTCGGTAATCTGTTCGCCGCCGGCACACCTGAGTCCGGCACGCTCGGGGCTGGGCTGGCCAAGCGGTACCTGCTCGAATCCCGCCGGATCGCAGAGAAGCTGGTCCGGGACGGGATCGCCAATAGTATCGAAGACGTCAACGCATTGCTTCAAAACGGCTTTTATCACTTATACGGGCCGGAGAACGACCTGTTTTAAAAATGATCGTACGCAATATGACCGATTTTATAACGACTTGTTCCAGGAGGGAACCATGCCGGGGTTGAGGAAAAAAGTCTACGTCACGGCCGGGTACAATACCACCTTTTTCGGCTCCGGCCGGAAGGAGTTTAACCCGAAAAAACCGATGCCGACCTTTGAGACTTATCTCAAGGAGGCTGCCGGGGGGACCTGTGAACAGCTTCCTAATGCGAACTTCGATGAGGGCCTGATCGGCAACTTCATGGCCGGCCGCTTCCTCAAGCAGGGAAACCTGCCCGGTTTCCTGCCCTTTATCATACCGGGCCTGCTGGGGAAACCCTGCACCCGGGTGGAGGGCGCCTGCGCTTCCGGGGGGTTGGCCCTGGTCACCGCCATCAGGAGCGTCCTTTCCGACCAGGCCCGGGCCGTCTTCGTGATCGGCTTCGAGGTCCAGAATACGGTGAAGGCCGTCTACGGCTCCGACTACCTGGCCGGGGCGGGATACTTCAATGGAGAGCGGAAAGCAGGGCACGCCTACTTCTTTCCAAGCCTTTTTTCCGTACGCGCCGGGGCTTACTCGGAGAAATTCGGCCGGGATTCGGCCAGAAGGGGAATGGCCAAATGGTATGAAATCTGGATCAAAAACGCCAGGAAGAACCCCAAGGCCCAGGAGTACCATAACCGGGCGGTAGACCCGTTCGCCCTGGGAATGACGCCTCCCAATCCGGGGGTCTTTCTCGAGCACCTGAATGTTTTCGACTGCTCGAAGGTCTCCGACGGGGCTTCTTCCCTGGTAATTATGTCGGAAGAAGGACTCAAGCGGCTGGGAGCCAGGAAAGAGGACTGCGTGGAAATCGCCGGCTTTGCTCAATGCGAAGACGACATAACTCGCGGGCCCGAAGACCCCACCTTTCTGACCACCATGGCCAGGGCGGCCCGGGCAGTGATGGAGTCGGCGGGAGTGAAGAAGGAGGAGATCGGGGTCCTGGAAGTGCACGATTGCTTCACCATCACCGGCCTGATCGCGCTGGAGTCCGCCGGCTTCGTGGAGAGGGGAAAAGGGACCGGATTTGTCCTGGACGGGAACACCACCGTAGAGGGGAGCCTGCCGACGAATCCTTCCGGAGGCCTGGGTGGGTTCGGGCATCCCACCGGGGCCACGGGGGTCCGCCAGTTGGTAGATCTGCTCCACCAGTTTACGGGAAAAGCCGCCAACCAGGTGAGGCTCAGGCAATCCTACGGAATGATGGTGAACATGGGCGGCAACGACAAGACCCTCGTCACAATCGTGGTCAAAGCTCCGGAATGAACGGCACCAGATCCGTCGAATCTCACTTTAATGCTCCCAGCAAGTCAATGTATTCGTTGAAAGCCGAATCCAGATATCGTTAATGGGCAAGGGAGTTCCCATTTCCTTCAACCCCTGTTTAACCTCACCGAATATTTTAGCAGTCTCCTGAGCAACAACCAAAACGCGCACGGTCGGCTTTGATAGGAATTTATCCAACAGTTCTATGTTTTCTTTTCTTTTTGAACCCCCGGCAAAGCCTGCATAGAGCTTGCCAGGAACAATTACCGATATGAATACATAATCGGCCAGGGCGATCGTTTTTGGGTAGTATTCAGGGTGTCCCCAGAAGAAGGAAAGAGCATACCCTTTCTGTTTGGCAATTTCACGTCCCCTTTGGATCAATTGCCTGCCGATGCCCAGGATAAACGGTATTTATTTCTAAACTTTTCAGTTTTAATATTTTCTCGCCCATCCTTTTTGTCTTTCTTAGGCACAGCATTTCAGATAACGTTCCCGGCATTTACGACGTTTGATGCTAATGAGAAGCAAAGACCAGATGATAAGCGTATAGACATAATGATGCAAAGACTAGAACAACCAGCCAAATGTGCCGAAGGCCAGGCGACCGAAGGGAGCGCAACGTAAATGCCGTGTTGTGCGAAATTCGACCGGCATTTTAAATCTAAATGTTGACCAATATGAATAAAGGTAGTATAATCATAGTATGAAAGTAAAGACTTCTATCACACTATCTGAAGAACTCCTACAAGAAATTGATAGAATTATCAAAGGATATACGAATCGATCCACATTTATCGAACAGGCGATTCGAAGTTATCTCAAGCAAAAAGAACAACAAAAACGAAATCAGGCAGACTTGGACATATTAAACCAACACTCTGTTAGGTTAAACAGAGAAGCTAAAGATGTCATTTCTTATCAGGTGGAACTTTGAAACGAGGCGATCTCTACAGAGTGTATAAAGGTTCCACCACAGACCCAAAACGCTATAGAGTATTTGTGATTGTAAGTAGACAGGTACTGATAGATTCAAAATTTTCAACAGTAATCTGCGCCCCAATCTATAGTTCCTTTGAAGGACTTTCCAGCCAAGTTTCCGTAGGTATTGATGAAGGGCTAAAACAGGATAGCTCAATCTATTGTGATGAACTCGTAAGCATTCCAAAGAAGTCTCTCACCAACTTTATAGGAACACTTTCAGACGAAAAACTAATCCAATTAGATAAAGCGCTTTCAATTACCTTGGCTTTAGACTAGTTATTTAATTATACTTGCCGGTCGAATTTCGTATAACGTTCCGGGCATTTGCGATTTTTGCACTGAAGGCTGAAAGTAAAATATAGGAACAGGTTTAGAAAATCAAGCAATTTCCGGTTTAGAAAAAGAGCAAATATAGGGGAAGGATCGATTGCGACTGACCCGCAAATGCGCTGTTATATGAAGCGACATGCCCATAGCAACCAGTAGGGCGAACACAGCACTTGTGGGCCCGTTTTAAAGAGTAGATTTTTCATTAAATAAAATCCCCCTGAATTTTTGACTTGCGGAAAAAGAGATATAATATCCCTTCCTTTGTAAATATTGGCCACAAAACTTGAATTGGGATAACGATATACAGAGAAAGGGTGTCCCACCTGTTCGATGCGCCCCTCATTCATGATAGGGTTTGTCCTGGACGGGAACACCACCGTAGGGAGGAGCCTGCCGATGAATCCTTCCGGAGGCCTGGGTGGGTTCGGGCATCCCACCGGGGCCACGGGGGTCCGCCAGTTGGTAGATGTGCTCCACCAGTTTACGGGAAAAGCCGCCAACCAGGTGAAGCTCAGGCAATCCTACGGAATGATGTGAACATGGGCGGCAATGACAAGACCCTCGTTTCCATCGTAGTCAAAGCTCCCGAATGAGCGGCACCTGATCCGTCGAATCTCACTTTAATGATTCCAGCCAGTCAATGTATTCGTTGAAAGCCGAATCCAGTTATCGTTAATGGGCAGGGGAGTTCCCATTTCCTTCAACCCCTGTTTAACCTCACCGAATATTTCAGCAGTTGTATCCAGGAGCAACTTTGTCACTGTTGCCAGTAAGGAACGGTAGGTCGGACTCTACCGGCATTCTCTACGATACGGCCGCCGTTCCCTCTAGAACATCCTTGCACCGAATCGAGACCCCCCCTCGTAAAACGCAACGCATCTGGAACATATCCGAATCGTGGGTAGTATTCAGGGTGTCCTCAGAAGAAGGAAAGAGCATACCCTTTCTGTTTGGCAATTTCATGATTGATAGTGTAAAAGTTATAATTTGGAATGGCAGAGAAGTCAATTGAGAGCGAACATTTTCGCGAGAGGCATATAGATTCCGCAGTAGTTGTTCCGGGCTTTGAATGACTTTCCGAACTTGATCGCCGGGCGGTTAAGTGGCAGAAATACCGTGCAGTTTGCGTTAAATAAGTAGTTGTTGAATAGGGAAAATAGTGAATAACAAGGACAAACAAATGACACTAAAGGAGACCCGCTCCCGCATGTGTTCTTTCAACCCCGGTTCGAGCCCTGGTACGCCTGGCACAAACAGTTCAATTCCCTGCCAGAGCAGTTATCAAGCCTGTCTCTGCGGGAGACTTACGATTTGATCGTTGCTTCTATGCGAACCGTCAACTACTACACAGACCAACCGAACCCGATTGAGTTCTGATTCTCGGAGGAGGTTAAGATCTCCGAAAAGCGGGACGGCGAAATCACAACCTGTTGCTGCCACACACCCAACACATCATTATTCGAGACACAAAAGCTGACAGTGGATAAAACGTGGCGGGTCATAGAGTTTGCAGCAAAGAAGGCCGAAGACCTGCCGGCCCTGCGCCGGCTCCTGGAACGGCAGGTCATAACCTTTAATGCCGAGAATTTCGAAGTTGGTGCGGAATACATAGGGGACCATGGCGTGCCTCAGTTCTGGGTTCCCAAGAGTCCCTATTTCTCGCTCGCCCAGCAGTGGATGCTCTAACAGACTGCAAGCAGCAAATAGAAGAGATAATGACGGTCATAGATAACTCGTATGAAGAGCTCTACAAACAGCTAATATTATCAGGTCTTCTCGATATCCTGAACTTCGGTGAAAACATTGCTATTGCCTATCTGTCTCCCTATTATTTTGAAAAGTATCTGATTCCTGGTATATCAAGAGGTCGAATCAGCTTCGGGATATTCATCATAACCGACAAGGAAGTTATATACTTTTTTGACGAGCCGGATGCACCTGTAAATCCAAAAGATCGATACGATATGGAGGAACTATACAGAAGGGTATCCGCAATTATTGAACGCGGATATAAGATGGCGATAAACTTCTACCGGATATTTTACAATATTTGCCAAAAAGCTTCCGTTGCCCATTGCCAGTTTTGTACGAAGGTGATGAATGGCTGCAGGGAATGGATGTTATGGAGAAACTGAACACCCTGATAACCGGCGGTGCTATCCCGGAGTGGGCGGAAAAACTCACCACCCAGCTTGGCGATTTCACCGGGATTGCGGTTTTCAATTGATACTGCGCCAAATATATTTCAAAACATGTTCAAAGAATAATCTGAAAATTCGGGTTGCTGAGTGTCGATCCTGCTAATCTTCAGGAAAAAGCTTGAAGCTAAGCTTGACCGCCACTTCTCTCAAGCGTTTGTCCAGCGAAGAAATATACAGCTCTTCATCTAGATGAGGTCTAAAGTATAATGCCGTGGCTAGATGAATTGCATCCAGACTGCGGCAGCCTGCAAGATCTGTGTTTTTACGAATGGCCCCCTCTATCGAGTCGTCCACAAGCTTGAAATATATACCGTTAAAATATTGCTCCAATATATCGATACGATGAGCTACCCATTCATCATCGGCAGGTAAGTTCTGCAAGATTCCTGCTCTTCGCACCCCGATAATACATTCGATTTTCAACAGATTTGAAGAGAGGCGAGGCGAAACATCATCCCAGGCTAGAGCATAATCAAAAGTACTTTTTTCTTCTAAAACCGCCGAGAGGATTATACTGGAATCATAGTAACAGACCATTAATCGCCTTGGATATCGTTCAACAGTTTCTGCAAATCAATGGTTTTTTGGGGACGAGAAAGTTCTTTCAATCTATTGAGAGATGGAGTTATTATAGATAAAGCGCGGGTCAATCCCCCATGACGCTCTTCATCATTCAAGAAAGCCTCCCACCGGCTAACTCTTTCAGGAATGGGCCGCGTGGGTCTGTGAATTTCCGCTATCACCTCATCACGGTCCGTGACCCAGACTATCTCACCGGCCTTTACCATCTTCAAGTACTTGCTTAGATTGTCCTTCAGTAACTTTATTCCAACCGCTTTCATGCTATTAATATAGCTAAGTTAGCTACAATTTTCAACCTACCTTTCGTTTGATGTTGATTCTCTGTCGTGTTGTGAAGAATGATCCTTACTTCTTTATGCCTCAAGGACCAAAGGTAAATGGCCAGAAATGACCTATGTGGTCCGGCTGGCCCCTCCTGGGTGGAAGCAGGAGCAGCTTGAACCTTCTGACCCGGCGCAACACTACCCTCAAGAAGCGTCTTGTTCGGTCTCCGACAAGGAGACCCGCTCCACCTGGGTCAAGCTGATCTCTCAGGTTTATGAATTGGCTCCGTTCGAATGTATCCGCTGCGGCTCACCCATTAAGGTAATTGCCGTCATCACCAAGCCCGAGCAGGGCAGAAGATCTTGCGACATTTGGTGAAAATAGGCCGGCCGCCTCCAGGATTTGACCCCGCTTCGTTGAATTGAGATTCTGTCCTCATCTTGGTTGCTCCACGGGCTCACTCTGTCTTGAGTACTTGTCCTGCGCTATTCAGAACGCGGCGGTTCCACCTCAATGCCTCCTCCGGACGCCGTTGAGGAAGCCGCTGGGTGAGCCCTGAACTCGCATGGCGTATTTTTTTTCTCGTACTAAGACGCGGTGTAATCCTTTTGCTGGATCTGTAACCATTTTTCTTGTTCGATTATGTGGTAATGTAGCCTTCGTCTGCTGTAAGTAATTTTCTTGACATAAAGGTTAATATAACTATAATTCTCGTATTGTAATCATTTTTCTGGAGGATGCCATGGCTGTAAACGGTCAAGAACAGGCGACGCTGAGGCTCGCAGGATACGCGGCGCTTATTGAGCTGTACGGTCTCGACATCATCCCGAACTGGCACAGGTCCCTGGTCACGACCAGCGGAATCCACCGGATCGCCTCGACCGGGGACGTGATCGAGGAGGTCTACCCGCCCAAGTACTGGCCGGGGAACACGCTGGGCGATCATCTCGAATTCGCACTCAAGTACGACGGAACAAATCTCGCAATACTCGCCAGCCTGTTTCAGGAGGTCGCGGCCGATGATTTCTTGTGTTATGTCCGGTCCAAACCCACCGGTAAGTACGCCCGGCGGTTGTGGTTTCTTTACGAGTTTCTTACCGGCACGCCCCTACAGATGGATGACCTGAAGCGGGGAAACTACATCGACCTGCTCGATCCGGATCAATACTACACGGTCACCCCAGCCCGTCAGGTTCGCCGCCATAGGATCAACGACAACTTGATGGGCGAAAACCGGTTCTGTCCGACAATTCGCCGCACCTATATCCTTCAAGGTTTCGAAGCGACCGACCTTCCCAAGCGGTGCCGCAAGGTCGTGTCCGGCTACCCGCCGGAATTGTTGAAGCGGGCATTAAGTTATCTTTACTCCAAGGAGACTAAATCATCCTTCGAGATCGAACACATTAAGTCCAACTCAACCCGAACCGAGCGCTTCATCGCGCTGCTTCAGCTGGCGGAGCATGAAGACTTCTGCGAGAAAACGAAATTGATCGACCTGCAGAATCGCATTGTCGATCCACGATTCTCCGAATCCGACTACCGGACGAACCAGAACTATGTCGGTGAGACGGTTGCCTGGCAGAAAGAGAAGGTCCATTTCGCGTGTCCGAAGCCGGAAGACCTGGCCGACCTTATGACAGGCTTGGTCGCCTCCCACAAGCGCATGGACGAGAGGGGCGTGTCCGCAGTGGTTCATGCCGCGGCCGTTGCTTATGGATTCGTTTTCCTGCATCCGTTCGAGGACGGCAATGGTAGAATCCATCGATTCCTGATCCACAATGTTCTTGCCCGCAGAGGCTTTACGCCTAAGGGAATCATGTTTCCCGTATCGGCATCCATGTTAAAGAACCTTGCCGACTACGACGCTTCCCTGGAGGTGTTTTCTCGACCGCTCATGGCCCTGGTGGAATATTCGCTTGACGAAGAGGGCCGAATGACCGTTCAGAACGATACGGCCCGGTGGTACAGATACATCGATATGACGTCCCAGGCGGAGGCGCTCTTCCGGTTCATCGAGCAGACCATCGAGACTGAACTCGTCGAAGAATTGACGTTCCTGGCAAACTACGACAAGACCAAGAAGGCTATCCAGGAGATCGTGGACATGCCCGACCGACAGATCGATCTATTCATCCGGTTTTGCCTGCAGAACAATGGCCGACTCTCAAGCCGCAAACGTGCAAGCCACTTTGATTCCCTGTCGGAGGATGAAATCGCTCGTATGGAACAGGCAATCCAATCCGCCTACGGAAGCAATACGTCGGACAATGCATGACAAAGACACGCATAAGATTCTTACTGATAACCGATACCCACGGAAAGCTCGGTATCATTGATGACCTTGCTCATGCTATTAATATAGCTAAGTTAGCTATAATTTTCAACCTACCTTTCGTTTGATGTTGATTCTCTGTCGTGTAGTGAAGAATGATCCTTACTTCTTTCTTGCTTTTTCGTGGAGCCAGTCGTCCGCCATGACAACCAGTCGGGTGATGCTGGACTCGCCATCTACAAAGCGCCAGGGAAAAAGCCGATGGTTGCCCGCAGGGCACTTTTGTGGTGCGATCTCAACCGCCTTTCGTAAGCGATATTCGACGCCGGATCTGGAAAAGGATAGCACACGCGCATCTGGAAACAGTACCTTTTGGGGACCTTTCCCGATCTCTTAAAGGGCCAGAGCGCGCGAAAAGCTGGAACCCTGCCGGGGAAAGCTTAAGTCCATGCAGGAGCTGTTGATGGGCAAGTTTCCCCAGGCCCTGAGCGAGATCTTCACGGCCCGGGGAGCGGGCCTGTTCCCCACCCCCAAAGAGATCCGGTTCTCCTGCACCTGCCCGGACTGTACTTCCATGTGCAAGCACGTAGCCGCCACTCTCTACGGAATCGGCGCCCGATTGGATTAAGAGCCGGGCCTATTCTTCGCGCTGCGGGGCGTTGAGCTTGATGACCTGGTGTCAGAGGTGGCAACGGACCAGGCCCGGGAGTTGGTTACCAAAGCCGGAAAGAAGAGCGGACGCGTCATGGATGATACTGATCTTTCGGATGTGTTCGGTATCGATCTGGAAGAGAGGGCCGATGGAGGAACGGCAAAAAAGACCGCCGGAACCGCACGGGGGCGCCGCCGCAGGGCTGCCAAAGAGGGCCAGAAGGCCGGCATCAGCATATTGCCGGCACAGCGCTCAGTGGAGAAGATCCCCATCATCGTCGTTGTGGAAAAGACCATCAGGCGAAGCCGGAAGGGCATCGGTATCGCTGGGCTGAAACAGAAGACCGGTTTTGACGAAAAAAAATCTACAGTGCAATTCAGCGGCTCAAGAACCAGAGAAAGATCAGGAATGTCTCCAGAGGTGTCTACCTGAAGGCCTAGTTCGTCTATCCGGCCTGCATTTACACCGATGTGCATGGAGTCGCCGTCGGATCGATGTAGAGAATGTACCTAGTCCAGTATGCCTGAGTCTTGCTACAAATACATCTGTATCCCCCTGGCCCGGGTCTGGGGATCCAGCCCCAGGGTTGGCTCGTTAAGCACCAGCACATCCGGTGAGTTCATTAGCGAACGAGCCGGCTCCAATCACCGTTTCAAAATATTGAATCCATATCGCGATAACCGCTCAAAATCCTTACAATTTGAACAGCCTTGCTCTTGATTCGGTAGAAAATCAGATATTTTTTGACAGACAGGCAACGAATTCCGGGTAACAGCTCATCTCGATTTCTTCCGATCTCCGGATTCTCTTTGATAAGAAGACATTTTTCATAGATAACCTCGACTAACTTATCGGCAGCGGAACGATTGTCGATGCCGATATGCTGCCATATCTCTTCAAGATCAGCCGCTGCTTGATCAGAGATAATGAGCTTTTCAATCGCCATGTGTTACTTTTAAGCATGCCTTCTTCTTGATCGATTTCAGGAGTTCTTCATCTAAGTCCTGGCTTTTCCCGTGGTCCAACTGCGTAACACCAATGAGCAAATCTTGCCGCAATTCAGCGATCATCGCCTGTCTTTGCTCTTCTCTTATCATCAAGAATCTAAGACCCTCCCGAATCAACTCGCTTGAGGATTGATACAATCCACTAGCCACCTTTTCGTTGATCCATTTATCCAGTTCCGGCGTCAAAGAAACATTCACTTATTGTTCCTCCTATTTCCAATGTTCAATTAATAATATATAACAATATTTGTCAATATTTGTTATTCGCATGTATGATCTGTACTCACGGCTACCGACTGGCGGCGTGATCGAGGAGGTCTACCCGCTGCTTGAGCGCTTGTTCTGTGGTCTTCCAGAGAGGGAATACGCGTTCTTTAGTGCCCTTGCCGTGAATCGTAACACACATAGATCGTTGAAAGCAGACATCGCTCACGCCGACCACTCCAGGTGGAAGGATTCGGTGCATCGAGAAAGACGTTGATCTCACCTCGAGACAGGAATCCGATTATGGGACGATTATATCGCTTAATGGGGGTCGCCAGCACATTTTAAAGATGACTTTTATAGTAATTTTTGGCTTTTGTAGGATGATTGGCCATATCCTTTTCTATTCCTGCCGGAAATTCCGCCATTTCCTTGATTTTCTGACTATCCGATGATATAAGTTTACACCTATCAATTGATTAGCGAGACAGCGGCACAAAAGCCGAGGAAATGGACAAGGAGACCCGGGTTGAGAGGCGAGGATGGATGCTTAAGAATTTGCGGGAATAAGCATGGGTATCATTGAGACAGATGTTTTGATAATCTGCGCTGGAACAGTGGGGGTAGAACCGGCTCGTGAGCTCTCCAGATTCAGGGTTGAGATAACGGTTGTGGATCGTTTAAACGATGTTGGAGGTGATGCGTCCAAGTCAAACAGTGCGATCATTCACACAGGCTTTGATGCTACCCCAGGAAGTCTGGAATCTACCATGGTGGTTCATGCCAACCCTGTGTTCGATCAACGTGTTCCACCAGTGGCCTGCAGGAGCATCCATGTTGGTAGATAAGCGCACGGCCCAATAGATTTTTTGATTGAAAGGCTAAAGCCTTCGATTTAGCTATTCCGCCTCAATATCTACCGGCGGAACAACACTGGGCGCAATGAGAGGATTATGGAAGAGATCCTTATCGGTTTAAATCTACCGGATGTCAGTTCCGATCCGGATTATATCAGAAATAAGCTATCATCAATAGCGGAAGACGGTTTTAACTGTATTGAGATTGATCTCGCGACTGTTCCACTTATTATAAATGGAGAAATAAAAAAAGAGTACGTGTCCTTTTTAAAAGCGCTCCTTAGCGGGTATCCATTTTCATATACGGGACATATAGGCCGGGGTGTTGATCTGAGGGATTTGGAGAACTTCGAACTTCAGAAAAAGGCGTTTTTTTCCTCGATAGAAGTATGTAGTCTGTTGGGAATCAATCTTCTCGTGCTCCATTTCGAAAAACAGTCTAAGGATCTTCAAATCGAAGAAAGGTTCCTCGAAGCACATGTGGAGGCTTCAGATTTCGCCGCCAGGTTAGGCATAACTCTGGGCATGGAGAACATAGAAGTTGAAAGGGTAGATCCGGTGGTCGATTTTGTCAAAAAGGTAGCCCGGGAAAAATTTTTACTCACTTTCGATACGGGACATGCCTACCTCGCTTCCAAATACTTTCATTTCAACTTTCTCGATTCATTAAAGGAGGCCTTGCCGTTACTCGGACATGTCCATCTGAGTGATAATGTGGGTATTTTTGAAGAATTGCGAATTACCAACCGACCGGTATATGACAGCCTAAATATTGGATACAGGTTCACCTTTGGTAGAGGTGATATTCACATTCCGCCATTCTGGGGTAAAATCCCCTTCAGCGATATTTTCCGCTTGCTCAAAGATTACCACGGAATCTTCATGTGTGAGTATTGCTCGGAAGCATTCATCCCTTTCAACAAATCCGTACTAGAAAGGGTCACGGCAGCTATAAGGGAAGAAAGAGCTCGATGATGTTTTGATACCCGGGAGGAGAAAGTCAAACACTGATGATCATGCCGTCGTAGGCCACCTCAATGCTGTATTTTTCTAAAATCTTTTTAAGACCCTCGTAGCCGAGGTTGCGGTGACTTATATGGCTCGCAATGGTTCTCCGCGGCTTTATCTTTTGTTGAACATCGATAATACCCTGTATATCAGAGTGTCCACTCGGAAAGTAGGTTTTTTCAAAAGTACAGTCAAAGACCAAACAATCTACATCGTCCTTCGCCAATATTTGAGAAAAGGAAAGATTATATCCTTTCCGGTTCTTCCCGGTCTGCTTCATTATTATCAGAAACTATCTGCTTAGACCAAACCTCATCCTTTTTGTTGTAATAAATATGGATTCATATATCAATCCAGGGGACAATTCCGTTTATGGGGCCAATGGATGGCCAGAAAGAATGCATTTTGTAGGTCATATTTCTGCAAGGTTTAGGATAACACCGGATTCAGCATATACATTCCTTTATCAATTTTGCGGAAAAAGTTACAGATATCCAGCATTTGTTCTATAATGACCCTGCAGATGGAGTTTTTCGCACCCACGATCACTGAATCGAGAGTAAACTTGATTCAGTCAAAGCCTTTATCAGCAAAGAGGGCCAGTTTTTTCTTGAAGTAATAGCGATCAGGGCTGGCCGTGGACAATTCGATGCCGATAAGGATTTCATCCATAAAGCAGGTATTCCTGTACAAAAAATTTTTTAGCTATATAAAAATCTCCTCCTCATCAAAAATCAGCCGCTTTTTATCGCCCCTAAAGAAAATCTTGATGAGATATATTTTACTGATTTTTATCGCCTGAAATTCGTATAAAAGCAAAGCATTTTTTCCGTATTTTCCCAGGTCATTACTTGATGTAGAGCTGCACATAAACTGGAAAAAACGGTGGTGATGATAAATATCCTCCGATTTTCTAAAATCCAATTCATGAGTATGACCGCAAAAAACATAATCTATTTTACTGGCATTTACAAAGCCTATTACCCTTTGTGAATTTAGAAGGGGGCACTCGTCCGTGGCCAGAATCGAATGATGAATCAAGAGCAATTTCAAGTCGTAAGTGACGGTGCCGATCTTAGCGGCTAACGAAGTGACAATACTTTCTTCCACATAACCATCATCACTGTAGAGTATATTGGAATCTATTCCTATTATAAGTACTTTTTTTCCATGAAGCTCAATGCTTTTAAAAAAATTTATATCGGTAAATTTCTCTTCAGTATTGACTTTGCTGTCCAAAAACAAGTGTTTTTTCTTTAGGATCCTACTATCGTGATCAGGATAGACGACCTCGGGGTTATAGATATACTTTTTGAAGAATCCTACAGAGCTCTTTGATCTTTTATCATGATTTCCGATTATGGAAACCAGGTTTTTGCACTTGATTCCGGCTAAAAAATATCTTGCCTGAATGTATTCTCTCTCCAGGCCGTCGGAAGTACTATCTCCGGTGTTTATTACCAGGTCGGCCTGATAAGAATTTATTTTTCTGATTAAAGCCCTATCGTCGCCGTTCCAATGCAGGGGACCAAAGTGTAAATCAGATATTTGAAGTATCTTCATTATTATCTTTTTAGCTAAACCCCTTCAAAACGCCTCTCAAAGTTTTAAGGAAAGCCTGGCAATCTTCAGGATATATCCGGCCCATATTGGCCACCTGGAACATATTCTTTTTCAGAAGAGGGCCTTTACCCAGGTAGACTACATAACCACGGTTATCCAGTTGGTCAATAAAATCGTAGAGATTAAGCTCCACAGGCAAAAAAACCGAAGTAACCGTATTGGACATGTAATTTTCATCTTTTAGTAAAAACGCCAGGTTCAAAGCTTCAAGACCCTTTCTTATGACCCGGGCATCTTCTTGATATCTTTTAATCCGGTTTTCTATTCCTTCCTCAAAAAGCTCTTTCAAAGCCTCATTCAGGGTTAAAAACATGCTTACAGAGGGGTGTTGGGAGTCTGGCCGGATTTTTGGGCCACTTCTAAATGATGCTGCATATTAAGATATATATTACGGCGTCGAATATTTTTAATCTTTTCAGCGCTTTCTCTGTTGACACAAATAAACGATACCCCGGGAAGTCCGGCCACGGATTTGTTGGGCACACCAGTGCAAAAGTCAATATTGTCTCTTTCCACATCTACATCTTCTCCGCCCACAGCGCTAATGGCATCCACATGGTACATCCTGGCATAATTTTTGGCCAGTCGGCCTACTTCCGCAACAGGATTGATCATCCCCGTGCTGGTTTCATGAAAAACCATGGAGACCAGTCTTATATCCTTATCCTTCTTAAGCTCCTGCTCAATACTCGTCAAATCGGGATACTCACCCCATTCATGTTCCACCAGGTTCAGACCCAGGCCGTAGCATTCTATAATATTTTTTAATTTATTCCCAAAATTACCGTTGGAAATAAGTAAAACCTTTTCACCATCAGCCACCGCAGAAGAAAGCACCGTTTCATTGGCAGCTGTGCCCGATCCGCTAACTACGACAGTATCATATTTACTCCCCTCCCCATGAAAGAGCTTAAGCAGATTATTCCTCAAGTCCCCGTACAGCTCCTCAAAAAGGGGTCTTCTGTGACATATATCCGGAACAATAGCTGCCTTCTTCACTCTTTCCGAGGTCATAACCGGCCCCGGGCCAAAGAGCATCTTTTTCTCGATCATTTCTTTTACACTCCCGAACTCTTTATATCTTTATGCCAGCTCGATACGTTAGAGAGGGCACTCTTCCAGACTTTAAATTGGGCAAGTTTTTCAGAGTTGTCCTCCTGCGGATGAAAGACCTTTTCCATTTCCAGTTTATCCTTCAATTCTTTTACCTCGCTCCATAGCCCGAATCTCAATCCGGCCAGATAAAAGGCGCCCAGGGAAGTAACCTCCTTAACCAGGGGTCTCTGAATTGGAATTGCCAAAAGATCGGCCTGGAATTGGATAAGAAAATCGTTTTTGCTTACTCCGCCGTCAACGGATACCGAAGTGAGGTCGCTGAAGCCGCCGTTCTTTATAACATTGATAATTTCTAAAAATCTATAGGCGATGCCTTCTAAAACCGCCCTGACCAGGTGTTTCCGGGAATTTTTTTGGGACAGTCCGACAAAAGCCCCCGGTTCCATAGGTGATCTTGGCTTCTCCTCTGTAAAGACAGGTGTGGCCGAAAAGAGAGGCTGCCTGATCCAGGACCGAGGCATTTACCGGCGCGCTGATCCCGCTGCAGATGGCCGGATCGCTTAAGCCAAAATCGTATGAAGAAGGAACAACTTCCGCCAGGGCTTCTGTGGGTATTTTAAAGAAATAAGTCAGCTCTTCGTCCCACTTTACAGTATTGATATTAAAGAGTGATGTTCTCGAAGCTGTGGAGACATCCGTATATATTGACTTGCCCCCGGTAAGCTTATAGAGGATCCAGGCATCGGAGGTGGCCAGAATTACCCGCCCCATATTTAGCGATTGTTTTACAGAATCGACATTTTCAATAAGCCAGCTCAGCTTGGAGGCCGAAAAATAGGGGTCCAGGAACAGGCCGCATTTCTTTGTAATTATTTTTTCATCTATGGCCCTTTTCAGCTTAGCACAGAGCGAGGCCGTTCTCCTGTCCTGCCAAACAATCGCCCTATACAGGGGCTCGCCGGTAAATCGATCGAAAGGGATAACCGTCTCTCCCTGATTATCTACGGCCACAGAGATTATATTCTTATTATCAATGCCCGTTTCTGAGATTACATCGGCAATTCCCTTTTTAATCGAGTCTAAAATATCATAGGGCTCCTGTTCTACCCAGCCTTCCTTGGGGAAGTACTGTTTTATTCTATTGGCGCTTAAGGTCTTTAATTGGCCTTGGAGCGAAAAAAGGGCCACCTTGGTGGCCGTAGTCCCCTGATCAATGGTGAGAATATATTTTTCCGGCAACGAGTTTCTCCTGCAACTATGTCCGGGCTGAAATTTGATCTGCTATTCCACTCTGGTTTTTCTCTGAATAATATTATTGGCCAACCCGACCAGAATGAGAGGTAAGGCCAGCATGGCCGAGATGGCATTGATCTCCGGGGTCAGGCCTCTTCTCATGTTGGAAAACATAAAAATGGGGAAGGTTACATGATCTCCGATAATAAAGATAGTTGTATTAAAATCATTAAAAGAATTGATAAAGGTATACAACCAGGCCACAATGATGGCGGGGGCAAGGAAGGGTATGGTCACCCGCCACAATGCCCTGATGTTATTGGCGCCCAGATCGAGGGCCGCCTCTTCGATGGAGTAGTCGAATTTCTCCAATCGACCGGCTATAATCAATGTCCCGTAGGTGACGTTCCAGGTAGATTGGCCGAGAATGGTCAAAATGTAGCCTGTTTTTACGCTGAACCTGTAAGCCAGCACGAGTAGAGAAATTCCAAATACTATCCCGGGCAGGACCACGGGAATAAATTGGGATACCTGGAGAAGATTCTTGCCCGGGAAATCGTGTCTTACAAAGGCCATAGCGGTCAATAATCCAACGATCACGGACATAGAGGTAACCCCGAAGCATATTATCAAGCTGACCACTAATGAGTTCAAGAAAAGGCCGTTGTGCAGGGCCGTACTATACCATCTGGTCGTGAATCCCAACCAGGGCAGGGTTACCGATTCGCTATTGTTAAAAGATAATAGAATGATTACCAGCATAGGTATCCAAACAAAGATGTGAAAAATAACCACGTATATTTTATAGGTAATCTGGCCGATTTTAATCATCTTTCCTTCCCGATTATAACTTTATCGTTTCCTTTATTCTAGTCCCGCTGGTTTTTATGCCGATAAACACCGCCACCACCATCATAACTACCATAAATATGGCCAGGACCGCCCCCCTGTTCCAGTTGAACATACATCAGTCCGCTTTTTCCTCCTAAGAATCTCGGTATAATATACGAGCCCAGGGCCTGCAAAAAGGTTAGAGTACAGCCCGTGCCGATGGCGGTTTTGGAGTAAGGAATGATTATTCTGAGCAATATCCGGCTATTGCTCGCTCCTAAATCCGCCGCCGCTTCAATTAATGAATTATCCAGGGATTCCAATACGGCGTAAAGGGGAATAAACATCCACAAAGTACTGCTGTAAACGAGACCTATGGTTACGGCCACCCTGGTATATAGGATATGCAAAGGGCCTTCAATCAACTTCAAGTATTTAAGAATAAAATATAAAACCCCGTAATCGGCCAGAAACAAGAGCCAGGAGAGGATTATTATAAACCCGCTTACCATATTAGGAGCTATTACCAATAAAACCAGGGTCAATTTATTTTCTTTCCTGGCTATTTTGGCAATGTAATAGGCCACGGGGAAGCAAATAAAGAAGGAAATAATTACGGTATATAATGATAGTAGAATGGTATTGTCCCTTGGATTGATATATGAATCCATATTTATTACGGCAAAAAGGATGAGGTTTGGGCTAAGCAGATAGTTTCTGATAATAATGAGGCAGACCGGGAAGAACCGGAAAGGATATAATCTTTCCTTTTCTCTGTACTTCATATCCCATAGGCACATTCTGTCCGAGCCCTTGATTCGGTCGTTTGGCATTATAATAGAAAATATATTCCGCCAGGATATTTTTTTATCTGCCTTTTACCGAACAGAATGAAGGTATCCAGAGCCTCCCATCTTCCGAAACCAGCAAATCTTCCTGCAAAGGAATTCATGTTAGGCGCACTAATTGATGTGGTTATTCTCTTAATGCCGTAATCCCGGTAATCGATATAATAGAGTTCAGGGGATCTATCATGAATCAGATACACTCTCTGATTCAAATCATGAGAAAATTCTATGATCTGCTGTCTGACAAACTTCTACATGGATGGGTGGAGTATATACTACAATTGTCAATATCTCGTAATAATTCTTTTAAATAGCTAGTCAAAAAATGGTGATAAAGTGGTCCAATCCAAGAGCAACAGACCTTTCAAAGCCGGTTCACCAGAATCAGGCAGGCAATGAAAAACAACAATTAAAGGCGATTTAGCCTTGCACAATGCCTTCTTTGACTTGGTAAATATCAGTGCTGATCCCGATATTATTTCATTAACCAAAAAGCGATACAATTTCAACTTTATGATTGCCCGATAGCTTGGTGTTAAGATTATTGTATCTCATTTTCACTGGCGACCCTTTTACAGAGATCTTAAACTGGAGCAATGGCAGGATGGCCAGGTAAAATTCTGGGAACACTATGATATACTGCCATTAGAATTGAAAGGCAGGAAGCTTTGGATTCACGAGAAAGAGTATTCTTAGCGCTCAACCATCAGGAACCCGACAGGATTCCCATTGACTGCTGGGTTTCGAGGGGCACGAAAAGAAAGATCGAATCGGCCTTTAAAG
>CAZERV010000039.1:0-5102 GCA_964514815.1 uncultured Spirochaetaceae bacterium
GCCCGGCCGCCGGTCTTTTCCATCTCCTCAGCAATAAGCGCCTGGAAATTCTTTATGACTCTCATCCCAAGCGGAAGAAAAGAGAAAAGACCCTGTCCCACCTGGCGGACAAAGCCTATCCGCTCCAGAAGAGAATAACTCTTCGAAAGAATTGCATGAAAATCCTCTTTGTGGGTTTTGCCCAGTACTTTAGAATATCTCATCCGCTCATTTATTCTAAAATGCTCCGGTTTGCGGGTCAAGGAGATTATTTTCCCGGAATCCCTTGACAGTCCCCGGATTTAATCACCATATTAAAAACAGGAGAAGCAGAATGAGTATCATTGAATATGTTGAAGCGAGGGAAATTCTCGATTCCAGGGGTAATCCGACAATTGAAGTGGAAGTCGAGCTTGAGGACGGAAGCCAGGGAAGAGCAGCGGTGCCTTCAGGCGCCTCCACGGGCGAACATGAAGCTATAGAGCTCCGCGACGGCGATAAGAAGAGGTACCTGGGCAAGGGTGTCTTGAAAGCGGTTGAAAATGTCAACAACATCATTGCCGCCGAAATAGTAGGCCTCGAGGCATTCAACCAGGTAGATGTCGACCGGACCATGATCGCCAAAGACGGCACGGAGAATAAGGGCGTCCTGGGAGCTAATGCGATCCTGGGCGTTTCCCTGGCCGTAGCCCGGGCGGCGGCCGATTGTTTGGGCCTGCCTCTCTTTAAATATTTGGGGGCATACCACGCTTCGACCCTGCCGGTCCCAATGGCCAACATCCTTAACGGCGGGGCTCATGCTGATAACTCGGTAGATTTTCAGGAGTTCATGGTGATGCCGGTCGGAGCGGCCAGCTTCCGGGAAGCCCTCCGGACTATAGCCGAGATCTTTCATCACCTGAAAGCAGTGCTTAAGGGAAATGGCTACTCTACCGCGGTCGGCGATGAGGGAGGATTTGCCCCCAATCTGAAATCCAATGAAGAAGCGATTGAGGTCATTCTGGAAAGCTTCGAGAAAGCAGGTTTTAAGCCCCAAGAAGACGTGCTGATTGCCCTGGACCCGGCAGCCTCCGAGTTTTTCGATAAGAGCAAGGGGAAATACGTTTTCAAAAAATCGGACCGGCGGGAATTAACACCCGAAGAAATGGTAGATTTCTGGGCCTCCTGGATGGAAAAGTACCCGATCGTCTCCCTTGAAGACGGAATGGCCGAAGACGATTGGGAAGGCTGGAAGCTCTTAACCGACCGTCTTGGTAAAAAAATACAAATCGTCGGGGACGACCTCTTCGTAACCAATACGAAGCGTCTCAAGCGGGGGATTGAGGAGGGGATCGCCAACTCCATCCTGATCAAGATAAACCAGATAGGCACCCTCACCGAAACCTATGAAGCGGTAGAGATGGCCAAGAAAGCGGGTTACACCGCGGTTGTCTCCCACCGGAGCGGGGAAACGGAAGACAACTTCATAGCCGACTTAGTCGTGGCTCTTGAAACCGGCCAGATCAAAACCGGTTCGCTTTCACGGTCCGACCGCCTGGCAAAGTACAATCAGCTCCTGCGCATCGAGGACTACCTGGATAAGACCGCTTATTATCCGGGTAAGGATGCTTTTTATTCGATTCAGAACTCTATATCAAAGTCCCGATAAACTCCGCTTGGTGGAATTCCCCTGATTTCAATGTCCCTGACGTAAGCGCCGCTCGGTCCGTGTTTCAACCACGCCTTTAGCTGCAGGAGGGGATCGGCTTCCCCCTCGGCAACCACTTTCACGCCGCCGCCGGGTAGATTTTGGACATACCCTTTCAAGCCGAGCCGTCTGGCCACCCTGAGGGTGGAATACCTGAAACCAACTCCCTGAACAAAACCGTCTATGCGGGCGGTAAAGGCTTTAAGCTCACTCATCTCCCGAAGGTTTAGAAAGAATCCCGGCGATCATCTCTTCAAGCTTCGAATACTCAAAAGGCTTATACAGCACAGGGAAAGTTAACAGGAACTCCGGCTTTAAAAAACCGCTCGTTATGATAACTTTCTTATCGCTCATATACTTCTGAAGAAAACGAACCCAGTAATCCCCGCCCAGGATATCCATGCGATAATCAGATACAATGACATCCACCTCGTTATCTAAAAGCTGTTTGATCGCTCCCACTCCATCGGATGCCACTACGACCGAGTATCCTTTCTTCCTAAGATAATCTCTCAAGGTTAGACGTATTGAATCCTCATCTTCCACAATGAGAATATGGCCCTTATGCTTTTGATTCATAAAATCCCCTAGGCTGATTGTCTTGCCTCAAATCTATTTCGGTTGAAAGCCGCCTTAACTGCAGACACAGTCCTCCATTGCGGCTCAAGGGCGAAATGTATTATATTCTGAATTATATTTATTCTATTCGTAATGTCAATGAATTTTCAAAGCGCTATCGACGATTACCGCTTCTTAAAAAACAAGGGCTACCCGGGTAAAGCGGCCCTGAAAATTGTCGGTGATCGTTATCGTCTCAGCGGAATGGCAAGAAACTGCCTCTTTCGCGCGGTAATTGCCGATGAAGACTGCCGCAAACGCAGGCAGAAGCTCACTTCCGCTCCGGTATTGAAAGGCGAGTCCCTCGGAGTCGATTGGTATAATGTCCTCATTACCGTAGAAAGCTATCTCAAAGGCCTGCCGGTCTTTCTCTCAGACGACGGAGTTTTAAGGGATTCGGCCGGAATTCACGGCAGCTATCGCCGGGGCAGGATTACAACACTGGCAATCGAAAAAATTCTTGAAGGTATCGAACAGTTGGGGCTCTGCGAAGTGGACATGTTTTTAGACTCTCCGATTTCCTTCTCCGGGAAAATGGCTGAAGAGCTGAGGGAGTGTTTAAAGGACCTGTTAGCCATCCCTTTTACCGTGACGGTCATTCTTTCCGCTGATTATCCCCTGAAATCTTTTATCGGAGCGGTGGCCACCTCCGATTCCAGTATCATGGATAAGGAGGAAGTTAAAAAGATATTTGACCTGGCAAAATTTGTATTAGAGCGCAGCTTTCAATTTATCGCCCTGAGGCTCGATCAATTACATCCGGCCGGGATTTGATTCTCCATCCTCCGCAATCTACCGGGTAATTTCCCGGATCACCTGGGGGCGAAACCGACGGTAAAAGAGTTTGGCTTCCAGCTCCCTTTTTGACAGGTCTGATCTTCTTTTAAGCTTTTCCGCCAGACTCCGGGCGCACTCCCATTCCACCTCTAAAGAAAAAACAGAATCCACGGTCTGCTCGGCGATCTCCCTCGCCACTCCGCGCTTAAGAAGACCCGCTATCAAGAGACTTCTTCCTTCGGGGTGTTTTCGGAGGCGAATACGAAGCCATTCTTCGGCAAAAAGCCGGTCGCTTAAGTAACCTTTCCCGGTCAAATCCGTCAAAATCCGGTCGATAACGGGAGAATCAAACCCTCGTTTGAGCAGTTTCAACCTCAAGGCGCCGGCGGAATGGGACGACCTGGCCAGGAGGGAGAGCGCTTTTTTCTCCGCCCGGAGTGTCTCAGACTTTTCCTTCAGGCTGGAGATCCGTTCGAAGCCGAGACTGTCTCCCTGATGAAGGACCTCGGTTATGAGGACCTCATTCAAGACAAAAAAAAAGGAACCGTCGGAGAGATTGACCTTAACCAGCTCTCCCCCGGCTCCTCTCTTATCCAAAGAGTGTATGGTAAGATTATCTTTTTGAGAACTGGAATTTTCTCCGCGCTCCTCGCATCCCATATTTCTTTCTTTCTACCATACGGTGGTCCCTGGTTAGAAAGCCGTTTGTCCTCAGAGCCGGACGATTGGAATCGTCAAAGGCGATTAAAGCCCTGGAAATGCCATGTTTGCAGGCATCTGCCTGACCGGTCGCCCCGCCTCCTTTGACAATAACGAAGACATCAAACTTATCATGGTTGTTTGTCACTTCTAAAGGCAGTCTGAGATTTCTGGCGGACAATTCGAAAGGAAAATATTCTTCCGGGCTTTTCCCATTGACTATGATTTTGCCGTTTCCCTCTCTCAGGAAAACCCGGGCAACCGCAGTCTTTCGCCTGCCCGTTCCATTGGCGAGATTCTTTACCAAAACTCATCTCCTGAACCGTCTATATTTTAACCGTCTCCGGTCTTTGTGCAGAATGAGGATGATTCGGCCCCGCATAAATCTTAACATTGCGGAATAATTTTCGCCCCAGCCTCCCCTTTGGAAGCATACCCTTAATGGCATGCTCCAGAGGAAAGATCGGCTTTCTAACGATAACCCGGCTGAATGTTTCTTCCTTCAAGCCGCCCGGAAATCCGGAATGCCGATAATATTTCTTACTCTCCCGCTTTCTGCCCGTTAAGGCGACCTTTTCAGCATTGACTACAATAACCCAGTCCCCGACTTCCATATTGGGAGTAAAGATGGGTTTATGCTTTCCTCTGAGCAGGGTAACTACTTTAGCCGCTAAACGCCCGAGGACCTGGCCTTCCGCATCGATCAGGCACCACTTTCTCTCTATTTCCCCGGGTTTCCTGAATATTGTTTTCATACTCTAAAGCCCTGATTCCTCGCATCTTGCAAATTTACAGAGCCATCATCCTCACACATTACAAATTTTTTGTCAAGACCGAGGAGGTTAATCCTTTTTATCCTTTTGCCCTGTTTTCTCAGCCTCCTCCTCTTCTTTCTCTTCTCTTTTACTCTCGATCTTATCCTTGATATCCGCCACTCCCACAAAGAAAGAAATCAAGCCGACGAAAACAGCCATCAGCGGCGCCCCCCCCTTGAGGAACTGAACAACTTCAGGCCACCAGCCCAGTGCCCAGGGGAAGGGCAGTACCGAATAAACGGCAAATAAGACCAGCAGAACTCCGATTAAAAGAGCAATCATAAATTTCCTCCTGATTTGTCTTGATTATCTTCTGCAAAGATAATAATTTATCGAAAACTGTCAACACCACGGCGGCTAAAACTCATATTTTTATTGCAAAACTGCCGGAAATTCGGATTTACGGCAATTAATATGCTCTTACCTTTAAAATCTTGCGCGTTCAGCACAAGAAATAATCAAGTCCAGATTCCAAATATATTCTGGTGGACTTTTGCTTTTAGAACTTCGGCTGCGGCTGTAAGCCG